>CAZXGI010000012.1:0-50775 GCA_964639965.1 uncultured Rhodospirillaceae bacterium | reverse complement strand
GAGATTTCCAAAACTCATCAGTATCTAATTTATTAGCCAAACAATCAGAATAGAAGTCTCGACGATTGCTGCCAAGTTCTTCCTCGGTCAGTGTTTCAGGACCTGACACCCAATCACCTGTCATGCGAGAATGGTGTCCGCGGGAACCCCTGCCATTCTGTAATGTGTAAACCTGTGCAGTTGACCAATCCTCTACGAAACCGCGACAAAAAATTCCGCCATGCCATGCCATATCTCGATAAAAATCAAGGGCGCCTTCCCACGCACACATAGCTGCTAGGTGTTTTGGCTGGAGAGCTGCGGTTTGCCATTGATTTTCCGCATAATATGAAATGCCGTTTAGACCTACCTTGCCGTTTGACCATGATTGACCACCAGCCCAATCGATGCAAATCGCTTGATCTTGAGCTTCGCGTAACGACCAAATATCAATAACACCCTGAGATCTGCCAGCCCCTCTCGAGTCTACTCGAATAACAATGTAATCATCTGAAACCCATTTTTCCGGATCCACAACTTCCCATTGTTGATAATTATTACTTGAATTGGCCGGAACATCGGGGTGCGATTTACACATGCGTTCCCATTGATCAGCATAACCGTCTTCAAAGTGAAGCCATTTACCATAGGGCCCGTAAGAGAGGATTACTGGATATTTTCCCTTTATTATTGGTCTATAGACATCGCAACGTAAAACAATACCATCATCCATTTTGATTGGAACATCCCAGTCAATGGCCATTCCATCCCGAAAGTCTGTTCTATATTCCTTGTTGATCGACTCATCATCGCTAGTCATTTCAAACCTCTCTTTTTTTTATCATAACTTTAGCGGAAATAGTTTCGATGTAAAACCCATATGGGGTTTTGGTTAAAATTAGGGTCAGGTATTGTTTATTTTGTCGTCAAATTTGAATTTTTGGAAAGACAAAACGTATTTTAGATTGTAGATAACCAAATATTATCTAATTTATTCTGAGATAGATAAATGAAAAGTATCTATTTTCATGGTGATTGGCACACACTGGCACTTCTCGGTATAATAAGTCGGTTTAAGATGGTTTGGATTATGAAGTATTTTTAATGGAATTTAAGGCACCTAATTTTTTTATACTGGCAACATCTGTGCTTATTGTTTTTATGGGGGATGTTTTGGGTGCAGACAGTTCAGCAAGTATCATTAATGATCGCAAAAAATTTATGAAAGTTTCAGAACAAAAAATGTCGATTATCAAGAAAAATATCGAATTGTCTAATTATCAGCAGGCACAGGAAAATGCTTTGTACATAAAAGACTGGGCAGATAAAATGGAAACCTTTTTCCCTGTCGGTTCTGAAGCGTCAATATCTAACCTTTCAGCGGCTAGCAGCGATATTTGGGATAATTATAATGTTTTTAAAGAATTGATTAAATCCTATCAGGAGAGCGCGAATAAAATCGTGAATGCTGCGAAAAACAGAGATAAAGACCGGTTGCTCGTTGCTTTTGAGGCCACTTTAAAAAGTTGTAATTCTTGTCATGACTTGTTTCGGGATTAAAAGATATTAATTTATTGGAATAACAAATAATTTTTTAGTAATCTTCATAGTTTCCAATTTATTTGATCCAGATTGTTCTTTTTGAGAAACAAATTTGCTTGTGAAAACGGTTTTGAACCGAAAAAACCGTTATGTGCAGATAGTGGAGAGGGATGAGCACTCCTAATGATCAGGTGCTTAGTATGATCAATAAGTTTTTCTTTTAGTTGAGCTTTACGTCCCCAAAGAATGAAAACAATATTATGTTTTTCATCATTCACCTTGGAGAGCACGGCATCAGTAAACAATTCCCATCCTTTACCTTGATGAGAGTTAGGAAGGCCATTCTCAACTGTTAGGCATGTATTTAGCAATAACACCCCCTGCCGTGCCCAGGCTGTAAGATCCCCGTGGTTAGGGTATTCAATATTAAGGTCAGAATGCAGTTCTTTAAAAATATTTTGTAGTGAAGGGGGAAGGTTAATACCTGGTTCAACCGAAAAGCTCAGCCCGTTAGCCTGGTTTGGCCCATGGTATGGATCTTGTCCTAAAATAATTATTTTAACACTACCAAATGCAGTTAGATTGAAAGCATTAAAAATTTTTCCGCCCGGCGGATAGATTTTCTTGCCTGCCAATTTTTCATTGCGTAAAAACTTACCAAGTGAAATCATATGAGGCGCAGCAAATTGCTCCTTAAGTTGATTTTTCCAACTTGCTTCTATTCTTATTTCTGGCATGACAACTAAAGACACCTCAATATATTAGTTAAAATTTAATTATTTTGCTCGTTTATGGATCGAACATTATATTTTTCCATGTATGCCTCACGTAAAGTATCCTCTGTTGCTCCTTCAATAAATTTATAAGCAGGTGATAAAACCGGGCGCACCTGGAGTACTTCGATTAGAATAGCATCAATAACGGGAATACTTTTACCAAGTTCTTTTTTAATTTGAAGAAGAAGGTCATCATAAATCTTAGTTCCTGTAGAATAAATAATGCCTTTGCCTTTAAATCTGTAACCTCGCCTTGCAAACGTATCAACACAATTAATTTCGATGCGAGGGTCTCGTTTTAAATTTAAAATTGTTACCGGTGATGCAATATTTGCAAATATTAGATGGTTGTCATCAAAAACTTTTAAGGTGCTCTTTGGCGAGAGATTAGGACTTCCATCCTCATTAACCGTTGCAGCAAAACAAAGCATAGTTTCGCTGATTATTTTTCTCATATCTTTATCTAATATTTTCAAAAATTTTTTCTCTTAGTTTATTAAGATTATTGGAATTGACCAATTTTGTTTTGATGAAAATTTCTTTACTTAGAAAATTATCGGTGTGCTAACCTTGAAGCCATTGAAATCAGCGCTTCATCACTGCCCTTCCAACCTATTAGCCCCAAACTAACTGGGATGCCGTTTGATTTTGTAACAGGTATCGAAATTTGAGGTAAACCAGACAGGCTAGCCAAACAAATCAGGCTAAGTGTTTTGGCTCGGTAGGTATTCAAAATTTCGGGATCTGTATTTACGTCCACTGGAAGAGAGGCTGTGACTGGTAGAGCAAGTATAGTGCCTTCTGGAATCGTTTTTTGAAGGACTGTGGCTACCATTTTTTTGTAAAATATTTTATTATCTCTTTCATCAGTTGTAACAGTTTTGGCTATATCCATTCTTTCTTTGACGCCAGGGCCGAGTGAGGGTTTAGTTCTTTCAATCCAAGAGCCAAATGTTTGCCACACTTCCCAGGCTTGGATAATCCGAAAAGCCTCGCGAGCTTCATCCAGATTAATTTTTTCTGGAAGATGTGTTACGGGTTCTCCCACTGTGATATTGAATTGATTTAATGCAATCCATTTTCGCAGCGGGATAGAAATTTCATCGTCAGCAAAATTAAAGGCAAACTCAGCTAATCGTACTTCTTTGATTTCGACTGTATTTGGGTGTTGGTCAAGGAGCACGTGGCCGACTTTTGAAAAAACATTTAAGTCTCGGGCAAACCAACCCGCCGTATCAAAGCTTGGTGCCATTGGAGTGGCTCCTTCTAAACTAAGCCGTCCATAGGTAGGCCTAAGACCATAAAGACCACAAAAGGCGGCAGGGATTCTAACTGAACCACCAGTATCGCTTCCCAATGAAAAGTCGCATATCCGTCCAGCAACTGATGCCGCAGAACCAGATGATGATCCGCCAGGAATTTTGCTGTGTGCAGCACTATTAACGGGGGTACCGTAATGAGCATTTTCGCCAATAAAGCTATAAAAAAATTCATCACAGATTACTTTGCCTATCATTGTTGCGCCGGCATTTAAGCAGGACTGAACGATTGATGCTGTGTTTGCGGCGGGTTCATGAGACTCTAACCATGCTGGACTGCCGTTACCTGTTTTATGATTAGCAATATCGTAAAGATCCTTTACAGTAAAAGTTAGGCCATTTAGTGGCCCTGATGCTGAACCTTCAATTACCGGAGGCGAATGGGGAACAAAACAGTTTACCGGGTCTTTAATTTTATTATTAAGCCTTGCCATGTTTATTTCGTACTTGGGAGGTTGATATCTTTATTTTGCGTCAGGTACCAATCCAAAATTTGCTCACCGTCCATTGTCATAACACCAGGTTTTGATAAAAAATATTCGTATGCTTTCCGAACATATTTGATACGATGTGGCACCCCAGATATATATGGATGAGTAGCGATGCACATGAAACGGGCATTTTCAGAACTTTCTTCGTATAGACAATCAAAGTGATCTTTGGCTCGTTTTAAGAAAATTTCAGATTCGTGGAACTGGATCATTTGATGCGCTATATCGTGAATTTCGTAATTATATGGCAAAGCTACAATATCGCCATGAATAGTTTTAACGGGAATAGGATGATCATCTAACACCCAGTCGCCAAAATACTGTATTCCCGATTTTGCAAGATGATCTATGGTTTCAAACGTTTGTGTAAGTCCGGGTCCGAACCACCCGCGTGGTTTTCGTCCTGAAAAATTCGAAATGATATCTATAGTATTTTCAATCATTTCTTGTTGATCCTCTATTTTGTGCATTGCTATCTGATCATATGAATGCGCGTTTAATTCCCATCCTCTTTTCAGAATAGCTTCGGTAACTTGCGGATAGTCGGTGCATGCGCGTGCATTGAGGGTAACACAGGGACGAATTTTTAAGTCATCAAACATTTGAATAAGACGCCAAATTCCGGATCTCATACCATATTCATGCCAACTCCAATTTGGTATGTCGGGAGTAAGTAAGTTGCCTTGTGGAGGCGCCAGAACGACACGCGGCATCGGGCGGTTAATGTCCCAAACTTCCATCGCCAACAAAGGCCAAATAACCATGCGTGCTCCATCAGGAAGTTGAAGTTTGGGTCGCCCTATCACAGGATTGAAGGGAATACGTTCACTTGGCGACATGCTCATAATAGAGCTCCTAATAATTTAATTTATTAAGTTTTTCCAAATTAAGTCTATGTAATGCTTTATCGTCAACTATTTTACAAGTACTTAGTAGCCTGTTATGGGGAGACCATAGTCGGGAATTAGTCTTGGAGTGTATCGGTAGTTTTTCTTTAATATTTGCTAGGAATAGAATAAGAGGAGAGAGGAATGTCAATTCGCAAACTTCGTACCAAACGAGATAATCAACAATGGATACTTGATCTTGCGCTTAATATGCGAGGGCGTGTACAAAATTTCGAACGTGACGACCTGGAAACGCCAACCCGGGCACATAATTATAGAATGTTACCAAAACAGTGGCGTTTAAAGGCCGAACATGATGAAATTCTTGGTCGTCAAGCACATGCGGAGGGTTTCAATGAGACAGCTTGTGAGCATTATGATCATGCGATAGAAGCTTATCGAATGGCGCAGCATCCCATATTTTATGATGACAATCCAATTAAATTGGAACTCTATAATCGTTTTAATGAGGTAGTAGATTTAAGATCTGAAGTTTCTCCTTATCCCATGGAACGGGTTGAAGTTCCTTTTGATGATGGTAAAACGATTTCCTGTTTACTACATCTTCTTCCCGATCGCCGTAAGGCCCCTTGTGTTATTTATGTACCGGGTATGGACCAAACCAAAGAGGCTTTTCCTAAAGTGTATGGCAATCCAGCAATCGCTAGGGGTATGCATATCCTTTCAATGGATGGACCAGGTCAGGGAAATTCAAATATTCAAAAGATCCGTGCTGTTGACAATAATTATGAAAGGGCCGGAGCAGCTGTTATTGATTACTTACAATCTAGAGAGGAAGTGATATCTGATAAAATTGGAATTTATGGGGTCAGTATGGGTAGTTATTGGTCTTTGCGCCTTGCCAGTTATGATCACCGCCCAGCGGCTTTAGCTAGCGGTGTAGCCTGTTTTAACCCAAACAATACAATTTTCACACAATCTTCACCTCGTTTTAAACAGCAATTTATGTATATGGCAGGCATAGATGATGAGGATGAGTTTGATCAGATGGCCACTAAGATGACCGTAAAAGGTTACGTTGATAAAGTAAAATGTCCAACCTTGCTGGTAACGGGTGAGTTTGATCCTTTATGCCCATTGGAAGACGCGGTGGAGGTTTATAGGGATATTAGAGCTCGGAAAGAAATGTGGGTTATTGAGGATCAGTTCCATCCACTTTGGGGGATAGAAAACCTAGGGAAATTAGATTGCCACCATTATATCATAGATTGGTTATCTAGGGCTTTATTGAAAAACAAAACTAATGCAGATCGAATAGCTTATGTTGGGGTCAAAGGTGCTGGGCCATTTAGTGATTGCGATTGGGATCCCCCCGTAGGTCCAGGAGAAGCATATTTCTGATTTGGAGAAGGTAAAAATATCATTGGCTTTATGTGAAATTCTGATTAATAATTATTAGGTTAAGTAGTTATAGCTGGAATAAATTTTCTGGGGATTAATGGAAAAAGTGGACAAAATATCTGGCAAAAAAGTTACCGTTGCGGAAACCTTTTTAGCGGCTCTCATAGACAATGGTATAGAGTATGTATTTGCTAATGCGGGAACAGATTTTGCCCCTATTATTGAAGGTTTAGTATCTTCGTCACAAGCAGGAAAAAAGACCCCGCAATTTTTGACGGTGCCCCATGAAAATGTAGCTGTGGCAATGGCGGAAGGCTATTACCGTGTCTCGGGAAAACCGGCTGCTGTGATGGTCCATGTGACGGTTGGCACGGCAAATACAATTTGTGGTGTGATGAATGCATCCCGTGACAACGTGCCAATACTTGTTATGGCGGGGCGCACTCCTCTAACTGAAACCGGTGATATAGGTTCTAGGAATGTTGGAATTCATTGGAGTCAGGAGAATTTTGATCAAGGTGGCATGTTGCGTGAATATGTTAAATGGGATTATGAATTACGCGATAATCAACCGGTGGAGAAGATAGTTAATAGGGCCTTGGACATTGCGATGTCGGAACCTCGTGGACCAGTTTATCTAAATTTGCCCCGTGAAGTTCTTGGCCATATGGTAAGTAAAGATAGGCGACGGCCAAGAAAACGCCCTTTAGGTAGTACCGTTGCAGTTCCTTCAAAATCAGTCATTAAACAAGCAGCAGATTTAATTGTTGCTTCAAAAAACCCTTTGATTATTGCCGGGGCTGTAGGACAACGGATAGGAGTGACAGAAGTATTGGCTAGTTTGGCTGGAAATTTTGCCTTGCCAGTTGTTCAAGTTGGGAGCCCAAGCCTCCTCTCTGATCATCCCATGAATCTAGGTTTTGGAGTGGGGGAATATCTTCCTGATGCTGATTTGGTTTTTGTTCTTGAAAGCGCAGTGCCGTGGGTTCCGAGAAATGTTGAGCCCAACAAAAAAGCTAAACTAATTCATTTGTCTCCAGATCCTCATTTTTCGGGTTTACCCTATCGTGGTTTTGAAATGGATTTAGCGATTTCAGGTGAACCTTTACAAAGCCTAGCTTTGATTGAAAAGGCTTTAAGATCTCACAAAGGATTAAAATCAACGGCTATTAAGGCTCGCTTGACTAAGATAAAAAGAATTCATAATGAGAATCTGGTGAAGAAAAATAAAGCAATGGAGCGTGCTGAAGGCAATAAACCAATCTTGGCGAGTTGGGTTGCTAAATGTCTTAATAATGTTAAGGCAGATAACAGTATTATAGTAACCGAACTTGGCCTCAATGTGGATCATATAGACTATAAAATCCCTGGTAGTATTGTAAGTGGAGCCCAAGCCGGTGGCTTAGGGTTTGGATTAGGAGCAGCATTAGGAGCTAAATTAGCAGAACCTAATCGTGATGTTATCTTATTTGTTGGGGATGGATCATATATGTTTGGAGGTCCGACTGCTGCTCATTTTGTTGGAAAGGCACAAAAATTAGCAACATTGACGGTGGTTATGAATAATTCCCAATGGTTTGCAGTGAATCGATCTACACGGACGATGTACCCTGAAGGAAAGGCAGTTAAAGCAAATGAAATGCCTTTAACTAGCCTTTCACCTAGTCCAAACTATGAAATGATAATGACAGCTTGTGGGGGGTATGGGGAAAAGGTCACTGATCCTGCCCTTCTTGAGGAGGCCATGCGACGTGCATTAGAAAAGGTACGCGGTGGCACTCCCGCCCTGTTAAATGTAATTACAGTGCCGGGAGGTCGCGATTAAGCCAAGTTTAGTTAAATTGGAAAAAGGGTGGCAAAATGAATTGGACCAATGATAAAATCGCAGCTCTGGTGGAGCCAGATCGAGCTCATCGAAAAGCTTATGTAGATGAAGACTTATTTGATCTTGAAATGGAGCGCATTTTTGAGCGTCTTTGGGTCTATATTGGGCATGAAAGTCAGGTAAAAAATCCAGGTGATTATTATTTGGCCCGTGTCGGCAGACAGCCGATGATTATGACGCGAGACCATAATGGTGAAATCCATGTGCTTTATAATAAATGTCCCCATAGGGGAGCGCAGTTATGCACAGCACGAAAAGGAAACGCGGGGCGACGCATTCGATGCTCTTATCATGCTTGGTTTTTTGATTTAGATGGTAGGCTTGATAAAATTCCCGCGTCAGAAGGGTATGATGGAACGGAGCTAAAAATGAATGGCCCAGAGTTTCAGGTGCAAAAGGCCCCTCGTGTTGATAGCTATCGAGGTTTTTGGTTTGCTTCTTTAGCTGAAAATGGCCCGAGTTTATTAAGCCATCTTGGCAATTCGACTGTTGCTTTTGATCAATTAATTGACCGAGCGCCTGGTAAGGAGACGGAGGTGGTAGGTGATTGTTTTCGGATGGTGCAACAGTCTAACTGGAAAATATTCTTGGAGAACCAGCTAGATGCCTCTCACCCTGGCGCGACCCACGAATCAACTGGGATTGCAGCGATGTCCGTTGAAAAAGATATGCGGAACGTGGGTGAGGAGCCACCTATGGCGTATGGTTTTCTATCAGATTTTGCTCGTATTGGCATTGATGGGTGGGGAAAATTTGGGACTGTTGCTCATCCGCAGGGGCATTGCAGTTTAGAAGGTTATATGGGTATTCGGCCTGATGATCCTGACACTAATGAATATGTTAAGCTAATGTATGATGCTTATGGAGAGAAGAAAGCGGAGGAAATACTTGGCGTAAATTTACATCATGTCTTGGTGTATCCGTGTCTATCAGTACAGCCTCCTTTGCAACAATTAAGAGCAATTCGGCCTTTGAGTCCTAATCGCACTTTAACAGAAATTTGGCACTTTAGATTGAAAGATGCTCCGGAGGCAATTTATCAGCGCGCACTTGGCTATTATTATTTGGTCAATTCGCCATCGACGATGGTCAATGCGGATGATCTTTTTAACTGGTGGAAAGTTCAACACGGACTTGAGTCTCAAGGGGGAGATTGGGTTAGTTTTCATCGTAATGCAGGGTTTGATGTAATTGAAGGTGATATTAGAAAGTCAACTCCAGGATCAATGAGTGAATTGCCGCTTCGTCATATGATGCAGGTATGGAAAAATTATATGACGTCAAATTCTGAACGGACTTAGCTATGAACAACGCAATAGAAATACTCGCTAATTCAGACCCCTTAAAATTTGCTGAAGTTACTACTAAAACGCAATTATCCGTCGAACGATTTCTTCATCAGCAGGCTGAGTTCCTTGATGAGAAGCGATGGGATCAATGGCTTTCTTTGTTTTCCACTGATGGATATTATTGGATGCCGGCCGAAGAAAATCAAACTGAGGGGGAGGGGGTTCCTAACATATTTTGGGAGAATCTTGATATGATGAAGATGCGTATTCGTCGGAATGAACATCCTCAGGCACATAGTCAAGCTCCTAACAATCGTTTATGTCATGTGGTTTCAAATATCATAATTGAAAATCAAGACGCGAAGGGCAATATTATTGTTCGGTCTCGTTTTCATTGTGCTGAGTATTTTCGGTACGAAGTTCGGAATTTCACGGGAAAATATCGCCATTATCTTGAAAGAACTTCTAGTGGATATAGGATCAAGCTGCAGCGGACTGACTTAGTAAACCGCGAGGGCCCGTTTGATTACGTTCTCCAATGGTGGTTATAATTATATCTCTTGAGCGAATTATGTTCGGAGATAAAAGAATCATATTAAGTTTGTTTAATTTGGGGCTAAAAACCATAATTACACGAAATGTAAAACTTTAGCCGGTGAATTGAAATTTAACCACTTTAAGACCTCTGTGAAATTGAATTAATTCCCTTTGGACTGATATCTGTGTCGGTTTTAAGTTCACTGGGTTCTATATGCAAAACTCGTTGAGGGAACGGTATTTCAATCCCCTCATCTTTGAAGAGTTGCCAAATTCTAAGGTAAACTACACTTTTGATGTTAGAAATACCATTATGTGGGTCTCTAATCCAAATTCGAAGTTCTAGGTCTATTGAGTTATCACCAAAACCTTTTACTAAACAAGTTGGTTCGGGCGAAGCCAGAATCCGGCCTTCGGTCCGTGCAGCTTTAAGGCATGTTTCGATCGCATTTGGTAAATCACTTGAATATGAAATCCCAATAGCAAGTTTGACGCGGATCTCAGAATCGCTAAAGGTCCAATTTGACACTCGCTGATTTATAAGTTCTTCATTTGGGATCAAATGTTCAACGCCATCGCGAGTTATAACAGATGCGTATCGTCCGCCGAGGGTGTTAACCCAGCCATAGGTGTTACCAACCTCGATGACATCGCCTGGTTTGATAGATTTATCGGCTAAGATAAGTAGTCCGCTAATTAGATTTGCAAATACCTTTTGTAAACCAAAGCCGATTCCAACACCTACGGCACCACTAAAGACAGCCAACCCAGTTAAGTCTATACCGACGCTGTTCATTGCAGCTACGACGGCAATGGTAATGACGAATATTTTAAATAGTTTTGTTAGTAGCACCTGAACCGACGGCGTCATGTTTGGTAATTTACTAACTCTTTTCTCAAGCAGCCGAGATGCCATACGGGCCAACCATAATAAGATTGCCAACGCCATCATTCCTTTAATCACCGTTAGTGCTGATATATGCAAATCACCAAGATCCATGGCTAGACTGTCCAGGAAGGCCACGGTTTGGTCCATTAACCCTAGGATGTTAAGAGCTGCAATTGTCCATGCTGTAATCGAAATTAATTTTGACCAGCTTTTATCTCGTATCAAAGTCGCGGTTAAACGAATAATAATCCAGGCTGTGATCAGGCTGACAGTTACCGTTAGAAGGTGGTGAGGCCATCCAGCATATTCAGCAACAAGCGACGATATCCATTGGAGTAGGATCCAGACAAAGGGTAGAGCCACGAGGGTTGCTGCTTCAGAGAGTTTTGAAACCCAAAATTCAGCCTCTTTTGACTCACTGAAATTAGCGGTCCATTCACCAAGATTTTTGATCCATGGTGTTATGACCGGACGGGCTATTCTCGCGGCCATAAAAGCACCAATAATAATAATTAGTTGACTGAGACTACTTAGGATAAATACTTCAGATAACAGTAACTCGGTTAAAGTTATCAATTGTGTTTCTAAATACTCTGGATCAAAGAGTTTCCTCACTTTTTTGCATACTCCTAAAACAAATATTCAAGAATATGAAAGTATCGCGAAAAGCAATGAAAGACCTGTTAACAATTAGCAGATTTTTTAATTGTTCCTTCAGCTGTTAAAATGCACATAAATTGATTTAAAAAAGCTATTTGATGTATTTTGTAAATAAATGGTACAAAAAGTTTAAATTAATTAACCCATTGTACTTGGAAGCCAGAGAGCAATTTTTGGAAAAAAAACTATCAGGGCGATTAGGACAACTTGAGCAATAACAAACGGTAAAACGCCTTTATAAATTTTACTAAGGGGAACCTCAGGTGCCATTCCTTTAATAATAAAGACATTCATTCCAACAGGAGGGGTTATTAAACCAAGTTCAACAACCATAACGACAATAATACCAAACCAGATTGGGTCAAAACCAAGATTTGCTATTACGGGAAAAAAGATCGGTATAGTAAGTAAGATCATAGCAAGTGAATCTAAGGCACATCCCATAATTAGATAAATTAATAAAATAATTAACATAATCACCGTACTTGAAAAGGGAAGAGATTCAATCCACACGCCAATTGCATCTGGCACGTTACTCAGGACTAAAAAATTATTAAACAATATAGCGCCAATCAAAATGGTAAAGATCATTGCCGAGGTTTGTACAGTTTTCATTAAGCAATCGATAAAGATTGGCCAAGTCATTGTCCTTGCTAATAGGGCTAGAGCAAGAGCGCCCGATGCCCCAATTCCGGCGGCTTCTTCTGGTGAGAATACGCCCGTATAAATACCTCCAATGACGAGAAGGAATAATGCAACAGTTCCCCAGACATCTTTAAGGGCGACTATCTTTTGCACAAAAGTTGTTTTTTCACCGCGCGGGCCAGCACCCGGGAATATTCGAGTTACAATAGCAATAGTTGCCATAAAAAAGATAATTGTTAGTATCCCTGGAAGAAATCCAGCTAAGAATAATTCCCCGATGTTTGTTTCGGTTAGAATACCATAAAGCACGAGAATTACACTAGGGGGAATAAGAATACCTACGGTACCTCCTGCAGCGATTGAACCGGTCGCAAGGCTGTAGTCATAGTTGAAGCGCTTCATTTCGGGTAGAGCTACCTGTGTCATTGTAGCAGCGGTTGCGATACTGGAACCACAAACTGCGGCAAATGCGCCGCAGCCCCCGATAGTGGCCAGCGCCAGGCCGCCCCGGCGATAGCCAAGCCAAGTGTTGCAGGCACGGAATAGGGCCTCGCTAAGTCCCGAGTTACTAGCAAAATAACCCATGAGAATAAACATGGGTACGACGCTTAAATTAAATGTGATTGGTGTTTCATAGGCAGTTTGACCAAGCAAGGAGAGAGCGGCATTCAAATCAATTAACACCACGCTTCCCAAGAATCCAGTTATGGCCATTGCAAAACCAATCGGGAGGCCAATTGCGAGTAATAAAAATAAAAGTAAAAAAATTAAAATCGAAAGTGTTATAGGATCCATGGCACAGACTTTATCCCGTTGACGCACCCGAGTCCGGGGCAATAGCAGTATCAACTCCTAATGCCATGCGTCCCGTTGTGTAAATGTATAGGAGTAATGAGGTCACCATCAGCATACTTGAAAATGCCATAATAAAGGCATAGGGCCACACAGGCACTTCCCCAATTTGCGTCAAATCACCATTAACTAACCTGGAGTTCGCATAAATCCAAAGGCGCCAACTGATGAGCAAAGTTATAACGAGCGCAATGATACCAGTGATGAAATCTAAAATAGCCTGTATTCTGGCGGATAAGTTGATAACAAGGATATCTACGCGAATATGCCCACGAAGAAACGTTGTATATCCGATACCTAGGTATATCATCATACCCATGATAATTTCGGTAACTTCTACTGAAACTGCAATGGGATGGCAGAACCAACAATCCCAATGGCTTAAAGCACGGCCAATCACATCAAACAAGGTCAGGAACATCATGCCAGCAAGACCAACAGAACCTATGCGAGCGAGCCAAAGTGTGACTCGCTCGTTTAGGCTGTTTAATAATCCATTTGTTTGAGTGGCCATTTAGAAGATTTAGCCCTTCATCATTGACAGCAATTCGCTCAAAAGAGCTTCACCGTTTAGACCTTTTTTATTGGCTTTAGCTATCCAGCCGGCTTTAACAGCTTTAAGTGCTTTAGCCCAAGCTTTTTGGTTTGCAGATGAAATAGTCTGGATTTTATTTCCAGCACCTTGGGCAGCCTTTTTGCCTACCTTATCAGCAGCATCCCATCCTTGACCAATTAATTTAGAGCCGGTGGCTCCGCCTGCTTTGTTGAAGTCATCTTTGGCCCAGCCAGGAAGTCCATCCCATTTTTTCTTATTCATAGCAATATAAAACGACGTTGTATAAAGGCCACCTGGGACTTCGAGATGATACTTGACGAGTTTTGCCAGCTTAAACCCTTTCACTGCTTCATAAGGAAAGAAGGCCGCGTCGGTGGTACCTCTTTGTAGACTTTCGTGGGCTTTTGTTGCAGACATTGCAACTGGCACTGCTCCTAGGCTTTTGGCTATAAGGACGCCCCCGCCGCCAACGCGGATCTTTACACCCTTGATATCGGCAAGAGATTTAATTTCTTTCTTACTGTGTAAAAGTCCGGGTCCGTGCACGAACGCTGAGATTAATTTTGTTCCTTTAAATTCTTTCTTGTCGAAACCATGCTTGGTGTACCATTTATGGAGACCAGGGCTTCCGGCTTCAGAATTAGGGGTTGCAAAAGGGACCTCAGCCATACGGAAAATTTGATGACGACCCGGCGTATAACCAGAGACGCCCATTACCACGTCGCGTATACCATTTTTAGCAAGGTCATATTGTCCAGGTGGTTTTGCAGGTGAGTTTTTGGTCACAGTAATCTTAATTTTACCGCCAGATTGTTTTTCAATTGAATCTGCAAATCGACGAAAAGTTTTTGTCCAATGGTGGAAAGGGGGTAGCCAATTAGTAAACTGGAGACTTACGTCCGCAGCCGATGCTGGCTTACTATTTATTGGGCTACTGAAAAGTACAGCTCCTGTCAATAATATTCCCGTTGTTAAATGTTTCATTTTCTTCTCCTGTTAGATTGCTTCTGCCAGCGTTATTGCTGGTTATCTTTTTTACGTAATAATTTTTTTATAAGGTCCTATTTACAGCGCGGTATCATAGATAAATTGACATGTTAATCAAGTTTTTGACCAATATTATTTTGGCATACAAAACAGTTCTATTTCAAATATATAGCAGGTTTTACTTTTACCGATTAGTTATTAAATAATTGACCAGTATTGTTTTACCAGATTCCAATATAGACGGGCTTTTTTATTTCTTGATTGAGAGAATTTCGTGCACGCATTTCCATTGCTTGATCAGTAAATGTCGTGCGGAATTTTCGCTGGCGTAAAAACTCAAACATATGATCCTTCATTTCACTCCGTATGTTTTCAAATGATTTATCCGCGCCCAAATCCATTAGCTCGTTCGGATCATTTTTTAGATCAAACAATTCAGGCCTAAACGCTTCATGATAAATGTACTTCCAATCCTCGGTGCGGATCATTGTGCCACGAGCTTGACTTGGTTTAATGTCGTATTCCCAATTAGCAAATCGGGCGGCATATTCTGCTTCGCAAACAACATATTTACGCCAATTTTCTGGCTTTTCCCCATATAAAAGTGGTAACAGGGATCGGCCCTCTAGTATATGTTCGGGAACTTGACCTCCAGCAGCTTCTATAAATGTTGGAGCCAGATCAATAGATTCAATAAAGTACTCGTTAACTGCCCCTCGTGTTGAATTAGCCGCTTCATCGGGATTATATACGATCATTGGTATTCGAACGCTTTCTTCATGGAAAAGATCTTTTTCGGCCATGTAATGATCGCCCAAATAATCTCCATGATCCGAAGTAAATACAATCATAGTGTCATCCATTCTCCCAGCATCTTTCATGAATTTAAACAAACGACCCAAATGATCATCTATTTGTTTTATTAAACCCATATAGGCGGGTATAACATTATTGCGTGTTTCGTTGCGTGAGAATGTTTCACTATCTGTTTTAGACATAAAAAATTTTAGCACAGGATGCGCGTTTTCTTTTTCGCTAGGATGACGGTTTATTGGGATCATATCATTGTGGCCATACATATTGTGATATGGAGCGGGCGCTACATATGGCCAGTGGGGTTTGATGTAGCTTAAATGTAAGCACCATGGGCCGTCACCGGATTCTTTGATAAAATCCATTGCGCGATTTGTCATATAGGCTGTTTCGGAGTGTTCTTCCTTCACGCGAGCCGGAAGGTGGTTATTTCGGATATGCCATCCTGAGAGTATTTCTCCATTAGGACCTTCGTGGGAGTTAGCAAAATCATGCCAGGGATTCTTACCATCATAGCCGTGGGCGTTTAAGTAATTGTTATAGGCTAGGTTATCCGGTGCAAAGTCATCATTCCCCCATAGGCCGTCATCACGCTCATAGGGTTCGAAACCACATTCGCTAGCAAATACTCCATAAGGAGAATGTGGGTCGATTCCAAGCCTTTCCATCGCCGCTATGTCTCCTATCATGTGCGTTTTGCCAACCAACGCAACTCGGTAATTTAATGCTCTTAAATAGTCTCCAATTGTTTGTTCGCCCAGATTAAGTGGGACACCGTTCCAAGTGGCTCCATGCGTGAAACAATAACGGCCTGTATAAAAGCTCATACGTGAGCCACCGCAAATCGGCGCCTGGCAATAGGCTTTAGGAAACAAAACACCTTTTTCAGCTAAACCATCAATATTGGGAGTTTTAAGTCGCGGGTGCCCCGCACAGGAGAGATAATCTGCGCGCAGTTGGTCACACATAATGAAAAGTATATTTTTTACTTTGGACATTTACTAGATATACCTTCCAATCAATCGGATTTAATATTTTTTTGATTAGCACCCATATATTGTGATGCTGAGAAATTTGTTATTTTATTTTGGAATTGTAAAGAAAATTATGCGTTGCCGCGCTTCTCTCGATGTAATCCTAATTTTGTTTGAACAACTTTATCAGAAAAACTGAAAATGACTGAATCTTCGTCTGCTTCCATTCTATGAGGATACCAACAAGGGATCACAAATATATCCTTATTTTCCCATTCAATTATTTTTGCTTCATCATCCTTGCCAACAATTACACGGCCTGAACCCTCGATAACAGAATAAGTTGAGTTCTCAGTAGTTTGGTATGTTTCAGTTTTAAATCCTTTTGGCAATAACTGAAGGAAAGTAGAGATCGTAGACATGGCAGAACCCCCGCTCATTGGGTCTATGTATTCGAGTTTGAGGCCGTGATAGGGATCCCAATCGGTTGTCTTTCTAAGATTCTCAAGGGTTTCACGAGATTTAGAATAAGGATAGCTAAAAATGGGTGAGTCTAGTCGGTCTGGTTCTTCACCTACCGGCCTCATGTTGCTACCATAACGGTTCAAACTATCTCCATGCGGTTGACCTTCTGGAAATTGTTCATCCGAATAATGCTCCATGAACATGGCGCCGAGATGTCGAACGAGAGGCAAATCTAGGCCGTCCATCCAGACGACGGGACTATCCCCCTCATTGCCGTGATCATGCCAAGCCATCGAAGGAGTAATTATGAAGTCTCCTGGTTCCATATATGTTTTTTCGCCATTGACTGCCGTATAACCTCCAGACCCCTCAACTATAAATCGTAAAGCTGCCGGTGAATGTCGATGCGCACGAGCTATTTCACCCGGCATGATTAATTGCAATCCAGCATACATGCTCTCAGCAATTCGAGCCTTCCCCTCTAAGGCAGGGTTTTCAAGCATTAAGACCCTTCTCTCAGCTTCCTCAGCCGAAATCAGAGTTGCCGAATGCAACAAATCTTCTCTAATTTCAGAATAGTCCCAAAGATTTGGAACAGCAGTAATTACTGGCTCGGGCGTAACAAGATGGGCTAGGTTTTCCCATAATGGTGCGCAACTGTTACCCCTGAGTTTTTTATAATAATTCTTGCGCTCATTAGTGATTGACTTTGCATCATCAATATTGGGCTTCATTGATTAGACCCTTTATGCCTTATAATTACTTGTTATCGTGAGACCATGTTTATTGTAATATGTGCTCTTTTGCAATATCCGAAGTCAATCAATAAGCAAACCGATAAAGAGTATATATCTGAATTCTATAGGATTGCAATTATTTGAGTTTAGATGAATTCTTTGCTAATGAATTCAAAGCCTAATGATATGGCTAGGTCCCGAATCAAAAATAATTCTAGTTAGAAACAGTATTTATTTGCCGATAAGGCCTAGCTCTTTTTGTTTTTTCTTTGTCAGACCAAGAGAAACAATTTTGTGAGATATACTTAAATATGCTTTTAAGTCATTACTGGAAAGTTCTTTTTCGCCGTAATATTGCAACCACTGCATTCCTCGTGAAGCAAGATAGGGAGCAGGTCGAAAGCCCCGTACGTTTTTTAAACATTCAAACGTAATTTTGGATACTTTGAATGTTATACCGGAGTGTTTTCTATTTCCCCAACGGCCAATGGTAAAAATCTTATCAGCGACTTTCCAAACGTGGGATCCCTTCCACTGGACAACATATGTTGTTGCTGGAAGCGATTTGCAAAATTCATTAAATTCGTCAAGATTTATCAAGAACTATTCCAAATTAATTTTAAAGGAGATGATTTGACTTATGTCAGGGAATCTATCAGAACTCTAATTCTCAGACAAACGAGCTCAAATCAAATTTGTCGGAAGACATCCAAGGTAAATTTCCCATATGGACGATGAACCCAATAATGTA
The DNA here is from genome assembly GCA_964639965.1 of uncultured Rhodospirillaceae bacterium. Lineage (GTDB taxonomy): Bacteria > Pseudomonadota > Alphaproteobacteria > Rhodospirillales > UBA2165 > TMED23. The sequence goes on along the minus strand of CAZXGI010000012.1, from coordinate 32,379 downwards.
AATTCAAACTGGAAAAGCCTTTTTTTAGGTGAATTACTGCTTCCTTCTATCATAATAAATTTTGGGATCCTTCTCTACGCCATCAATACTTTCATAATAATGACAATCATGCCAACTGTCGTAGAGGATATTGGAGGTACAGAACTCTACGCATGGCCGATCATGATTTTTACTGTTGGGGGGATTGTGGGGGCAGCCAGTGCTGAACCCATAAGAGTCAAATTTGGACAAAGAGATGGTTTTATATTGGCGGGAATAACGTTCCTAATTGGGAATCTTGGAGCTGCTTTCGCTCCGAATATGGAAACTTTGATTTTCTGGCGTTTAATTCAAGGTTTAGGGGGAGGATTAATTATCTCCCAATCATTTGGTGTGGTTGGTACAATTTATCCTTCAAATCTTCGCACGCGGATTTTATCAGTTATTTCAACTACTTGGGGATTGGCGACGGTCATCGGGCCGGCTTTTGGTGGTATTTTTGCTGAGGCAGGTTCCTGGCGTTTTGCTTTCTTGGTTCTTGTGCCTATTACTTTAATTTTTTGTATTTTAGTATGGTATTATATTGAAAATATAGGGAAGGGAGATAAAGTCGAAAAATTTCCCATAACTAGACTTTCTTTATTTGCCTTTGGGATATTAAGTATTGGATTAACCTCGCAAACCAACGTAAATGGCTATAGATTTATTTTGATTTTTGCTTCAATCGCCATGATTTCCTTTGCATTACGACGGGATGCATTTTCGACTAATAGAATGTTTCCGAAAAAGACCTTAATACCAAACACCGCCATTGGGTCTTCATATTGGTTCGCCATACTTTTTACCTGCACATTTATTTTTGCACTGATGTATTCCACTTTGTACCTTCAAATGCTTCATCAGCAGACGCCACTCAATGCGGCTTATATTAGCGCTGCTCTATCATTTGCTTGGACGATTACCGCTATAGCGAGCGCCTCCCTGGAGGGATTTAGAGCAAAAATTGCTATAATATTGGGCGGGATCTTGATGGTTCTTGGGGCAATTGGCTTGTCGATATTTGCTGTCAATGGACCAATAATCTTAATTATTTTTTCGTTTGGTTTAATTGGTTCTGGGATTGGGATTTCGAATATCCACGTTATGGCTTTATCAATGGATTGTGCAGAGGAAGGTGAGGGTACTTTGGTGGCATCGTCTATTCAGACAATCCGAAATATGGGATTAGCATTCGGCTCGGCTTTGGTAGGTTTGATAGCTAATATGGCAGGGCTAACCGAAGGGGCTTCCGTTGTAACTGTTTCAAGGGCCGTTGATTTTATTAATATTGCGACTATTGTTGTAGCTGCACTAACAGTTGCCTCGTTATTTGTTTTCATTATTTGTTATGAAAAAGAAACAGGAAACCATTAAAATCCGGGGATTTTCGCATGTAGTGGCTTGGTTTTCTCGTATTTTTCTTGTTGTTCTGACGTTGACCCCGTTTGATATTTTTCCTTCCATTCATTATATGGCATACCATATATGATTTCGCGAGCTTGATCCATATTGATATCGACATTTCGTTCTTTGGCTGCAGCCAAGTACCACTTGGATAAACAATTTCTACAAAAGCCAGCTAGGTTCATGATATCTATGTTTTGTGCATCTGTACGTTTTTGAAGATGAGCTACAAGTCCCCTAAAGGCTGCAGCTTCAAGGTCAGTTTTCATTTGATCATCCATAATTAGATCCTTTTATTGATTTCGAGTTTATTTAAAATAGTGTTATTTCAGCATGCAAAAACATTTTGATAAAGAGCTTTTAATTATTTACAAATATTAAATACATCTCTTATTCATAATTGGTTCGCTTATCATCAACGAATTAGCACAAAATTCGTTTAATAGTTTAATTGTGGAGAATTATGATATTATGTTAGTGTAATATCAGTCTGGGTTTAATGCCGGATCATACAGAATCAGATGGACCTATTTTGGAGGGACCTATGGTGAATAATGCGCCTGATAGAACAAGCAAGCAAAACAATGAGAGTAACGAGAACACAACTATCGAAGTTGTTCATGACGCAGACAGTGACAATCACGAACCGGCAGAGGTAGATTTGTCTGATGGTCGAGAGACCCCAGATTGGTCAGATCACAGCGACCCGTATTCTTTTGAAGAGATTAATGCTCCTGAGTTTGAGGCACCATTTTACGCGCGCTATCGCCTTTTTACAGTAGCGGCTGCCATCGTAACCATATTCTGGCTTGTGGTTTCGCTTAACTTTTTATTTGATAATTTAACTATGGCAGATATTTATCAATTGCTGCCTCACGAACTAGGGGGATTGGCCGCGGGTATTGTGACCCCGGTTGCTTTAATATGGATCGTTGTTGCTTTTTTTGAGAAAACTAGAATTTATCAGATAGAATCGAAGGCTTTACGATGGCATTTGCAACAGCTTACCTATCCCTCAGACAATGCTGAGAGCCGTGTTACAGAAATCACAGAAGCCTTGCGTGCTCAGACCGTGGCTTTGACATATGCCTCACAAGAAGTGGGTTTACGTGCCAGTAATGCGACAGATTTGATTAAGAGGCAAACTGCAGCGCTCGCTGTGGCTTCTGAGGAGGCATCAACAAAAGCCGATAGTGCAGGCAATAAACTTCGTCAACAAGCCGAAGACCTCGTAAACGCGTCTGACCAAGCAATTGCTCGCGCTCGAGAAGCCGGCAATGTATTGCACCACCAAAGCCTTGACTTAATAAACGTTTCGCAAAAAGCGGCCGCTCGAACTGAAGACATAACAAGTGCATTACAAAAAAGTGGCGAAGAATTGACAAGGGTTGCAGAGGCATCGTCTAAGAAAGCTCAAGATACAGCGGAATTATATAGAGAACGTTCGGAAGATATGGCTACAATATCGGCGGAGGCTACAAAACGTGTTGAAAAAATGAATAATGACTTGTCAAATAATACAGAAGCGCTCTCAGGAGCGACTGAATTGGCCGCTCAACGGATCGCTTCGACGACTGAGAATTTAAGAGAATTTACCCAAGAATTAACTCTTCGATCCGATCAAATGGTTGTGCAATCTGACCAGGTGGCTGTTCAGTTGACAAATCAGGCTGAGAACCTCACTGATGCAATAGAAAAGGCTACTGCAAAAACATCAACAATCGTCTCTGCTATTAGTACTGAAACACGAAATCTGGGGGCTAGAACAGATGGTATAATGACACAGGTTAAAGAGGCAGGTGAGGTGATTAAAGAAGATACAAAAGATTTATTAGCTGCAACTGGTTCTGTAGCAGAGCGCATTGATGAGATCACAGACAAATATCGCCAACACATTGAAAAACTAGAAGAAACAACAGATGATGCTTCTAACAGAACTATCGCTGTTTCTTCTAAAATCGAAGGTGTTAGAAATGCCCTTGAAAAGACAATCGACGATACTTCTGCTAAGATAGATGAAGTTGCGGCGATGCTCAGTGTTAAAAGTGAAGAAATATCTTCTAGTTCGGAAAAAGCTGTTGGCGATATTGCAGAGGTAGGTGACGAGCTACAAAAGAAATCAGATCATATGGTGAAATTAAATGATCTTGTCATTTTGCGTATGGGCAACACATCTGATGCCCTTCGAAAACGGACAGCTGAGTTATTAGAAGCTTCAAAAGAAGCAAATATTAATATAGAAGCTACAGCAGATCAATTGAACCAAGCGCGTTTAGAACTCAAAGAAGTTTCAAATAGCAGTGTTGGAAATGTAGATAGAGTAGCCGCCGCACTTCGACGTGATCTTCAGGAATTACTCCAAGTAGCAGAGAGTGTTGGTAGTGTTAATAATGAATATAGTGATCGTTTGTCTAAACTAACTGCGGAATCAGAATCTGCGACGAGTAATCTTCAGAAACTTGGTGAAAAAGTTGAGGATGAAATTAGAGAAATTGCGGCAGCTTCTGATACCGCTGGTGCAAATATCGCTGAGATTAGTGATACATTACTGGAACAAACTAAACAGTTAAACGAAGCGTCTGTTATCGCTGTTGGCAAGGTTGGAGAGGTTGGAGAAGCGCTACGTGAAGGAGGGGAAAATTTAGGCACCGTATCAAATAAAACGACAGATCGTTTGCGTTCAATAGGTTTTGTTATTGGTCGTCGCACGGCAGAATTATCTAATGCAGCAAATGATGCGACGGAAAAAGTAACTAATGTTGCTGAAATTCTCAAACAAAATGCAATGAGCCTTACAGAGTCATCAGAAAAAGCTGTTTCGGATATTGATACCGCTGGAGAAACAATGGCGTATCGTTCTTCAGAGGTAGCAGGATCTGCTGATAAAGCTGCGCGTTTGATAGGATTGGTCACAGATGCTCTTAGACAACAATCCCGTGACCTTAGTCGAACAACGGATAATGCTGCCGATCAAATTGAAAATGTGGGCGAAAAATTACACCAACGTTCTCGTGAGTTAACGAATATTACTGATGATGCCGTGATGCGAATGGATGAAACCTGGGAAACACTGGAAGATAGAGCAGATAAAATGCGTGTTTTATCCGGTGATTTGATAGGTCAAATCAGTGAAGCTGCTACCGCTTTACATGATCGTTCTCGTGAATTAGCTTCAGCGTCCGAAAACGCGGTTTCTGATGTGGGCTCAGTCGGTGATACATTATTGCGCCAATCTCGTGAAGCAGCGACAGCAGCTGATGAGGCGGCAAGCCGTCTAACAAATATTGCCGAGGATTTAAATAGTAATTTTGGAGATATCAAAGGGAATTCAGAAGACACCGAAGAACGTCTCAATCGTTTGGGGGCAAATTTTCGTCAAAGGGCTGAAGAATTTGCACAATCTGCAATCGAGTCAAATGCACATGTGCAGGCATTTGCCGATACATTACAAGAGAGAAGCTCACAAATATCCGGGGTCTCTGATGAAGCCTCGGCGAAGGTTGATGCAGTTGGAGGAGCGCTTCAAGAACGCTCTCGAGAAGTTGCACTTGCAGTGGATAGAGCGGCAAAATTGCTTTCAGCAGTAACTTCTGGACTTCAGCGTCATTCGGATGAGATCCACACAGCATCAGATAGAGCTGTCGAAAAAACAGAAGGTGTAAATGAATTCTTAAAAAGTGGAGCAGAGGAATTATCTAAGCTTTCTGAACAAAGTGTTGCGCGTCTAGAAGATACGAGTAATGCAGTTCGCCAACGTTTGGATGATCTTACCCTTTCATCGGATAGGGCTATTTCTAAATTGGGTGGTGTTGCAGATATGATGGAGGTGCGAGCTAACCAAGTGGCAGACACAGCTCGTTTGGCGACTGATGCGACAAAGTCAGCTCACGAGGCTATGAAAGAGACAGCAAATGCAACGGGAACAGCCGCGGATAATAATCTGGATAAACTAAAATCAATTAGCGATGCGCTTAATAAGCAAACCAAGGATGTTAGTGACGCTTCTTATAGGTTATCACAAAATATGGGGGGAGCTGGAGCTGGCCTTCGAAAGCAACTTGAGGATTTAACGAAGACTTTTAATGAGGCTCTAAATGGGATTAATGTTGTTGGAGAGACTGTCACTCGTCGGGCAGGGGAAGCCAGCGCAGCATCAAACCGTGCCGTTGAAAATATGGAGGCTTGGGGGGAAACTATCAAAAAAGGCACAGATAATTTAACCGCAGCTTCGGGTAAGCTTGCTAATGATGCAAAAGACGTTGCTGATACGGTGGCTCGTCAGACTGAGGATTTATCTCAGACGTCAAAGCAGGCTATGGAAATTACAGATGCTTTAAAACAGCTAGTTACAAAGTCTGGCCATGAGGATTTTTTGAGTCGGATGGCTTTAGTTTCCGAAGGGCTTGAGTCAATTGCAATTGATATCAATAGAATTATGGAAACTCGAATTACAGAGGAGGATTGGAAGCGCTATAGTCGAGGTGATAATAGTATTTTCTTACGCAAAATTTTAGGTATGAGAAATAAGGCCAGGCTCGCAAAAATTTCTCAGTTGTATCGGGATAATTCTAATTTTCGTAATTATGTCACACGCTATTTAGCTCAATTTGATGAGTTAATTGAAAGTGCAAGGCGTAGTGGCCAAGAGGGAGTATTGGGAGCAAGTTTTATGACCTCTGATGCTGGCAAGGTCTATATGATTTTACAATCAGCATTAGCGAGAGAATTTGGTGGCGCAAAATCAGTACCAGACTCATCCATTTAGTTTAGTCATTTCCAAAACTCTATCTAAGATAACTTCTTGGATAATTTGATCTGCACTTATTAATGGGCATAGCCATAATTTCTTATTATCTACAGAAATTGGTCCCATAGGTTGTTTATTTGTGAACCGAATTTCAGCACTAATCGGATCAAATCCCATTAGCTTAGGTATATCATTAATTTCATGGCTTCCACCCGAAAAAAGATAACTCAGAATTATGGCATGGGTTGTTTTACAATAAATTGACCAATCAGCCAGATTTGGAGTTTGATCAAAAAAAAGTGTTATGACTTTGCTTGATGGGTTTAATGAATATACTTTTCTTGCAATGAACTGTGTATCGGCTTCGGATTGAGGGTTTTGGCTTGAGCCGTGACCGACGATAATTAAAGTAGTATCTTTCTTTGGTAGATTTGAAATTAGTAGTGTATTTTTCACCAATTCACAAATACGATTTAAGATTTTTGGGTGATTACCTACAGGCTCGGTATAGAAAATTATTTTGTTTTTTTTATTTGTTTTTGGCCCAGAAAGGCCTAGTTTTTCTGGTATGACTAATTTTGTAAGACTACCGGGGCTTGCAAAACATGGAACAATAAATACCGAATTACTTTTGGTTGCCATTAGTTGTTCAGTCAAAAAAGGTTTTACCTTAAGAAAGCCATGTCGAACTTTTTTGAATAGATTACGATCTTCAATAGCCTCGGCATGACCTTTAATTATTATGGTACTCTCTTTTGATCCGGAACGACCATGGCCAGCTATTACTAACTCTGAACCGGTAATAATTTTTTTAAAGGTGTTCATCTTATTGTGCTCTATTTAAATGTTTATTAAGCTTAAAAACTCGAAAGGTTTGATTGACGGCAATTAATTATCAATCTGGATCATTTGCCGTCTATATTGCTGACGATTTTTCGATCTTAAGTAAGATACGGTAAAATAACAGATCTGAAAATGGCAGAAAATAAATAATGACAGCAAACGATGAAATTGATATTGCTCGAGATTTAATTAAAAGAGCTAAGTTTAACGACGCTGAAATTCTCTTAAAGGCGATAACAGATAGTCAGAAAAACCCAGAAGCGCAGCAATTATTAGGCGTTGTTGCAATCCAAACTAGTCGGGTTGATGAAGCTATAGATTATTTCCTGAAAGCTGCGATTGATCTTCCTGAAGATGGATATCTTCAGAATAATTTAGCCAAAGCTTATGAAGCTTTGGGTTCTCTAGGCCAGGCGAAACAGGCCTTTAAAAGGGCGGCAGAACTTCAAACCGAGCTTGCAGACCCTTTAAACCACTTAGGTTTATTGTATTTGAAAGAAGGAAAATTAGGACAAGCAGAAACCGCTCTTTTAGCTGCTATTTCTCGTGATCCAAATTACACCGAAGCTTATTATAATTTAGGTGTATTGTTTGAAAAACTTGGTCGTTTACCTGAAGCACGGCAATGTTATGAATCCGCCGTTAAAATTAAGCCTTCTTATATTCAAGCAATACATAACTTAGGCACAGTTTTAGACGATTTAGGAAAACACAAAGTGGCAGAGGGGTTCTATCGTCAAGGTATTTTGACTTCACCTAAAACGCCAGAATTTTATTGCAGTTTAGGATTGTGTCTTCGCCAACAGGGTAAATATTTAGAGGCTATAGATGAATTTCTAAAGGCAACGAAAATCGCTCCAAATTTTTATGTCAATAAATGGAACTTGGGATTTCTCCAATTGGCAATGTCCGAGTATAAGGAGGGTTGGGCAAATTACCGATTTCGCCATACAGTTGATCGTGAAAAATTTTTCATTCCAGAAGATCGTCTTTCTAGTAAGTTATTTGGTCAAACAATTCACGTTGCGGCAGAGCAAGGCTTGGGTGACCAGATTTTCTTTTCACGATTTTTGTTCGAATTAAAGGATCGCGGAGCTATCGTTAAATTTCAACCAGATCCGAAAATCGAAAGTTTGTTTGAACGAGTTGATGGAATAAAAGTTGAAGAGATTACAGAGTCAGACATAACAATTGCTGATCTGCCCTATCTGTTGGGGACTGAACATATCGTTCCTAGTGTTACCATGAAACCGAAAAAAAATTTCCATAATGATATGCAGGCTAGGTTGATCGAATGTGGATCCCCTCCTTATATTGGAATTACTTATCGGGCAGGTGGTGTCGCAAAGACAACCCTATCCAAGAAAGCTCCAATCGAAGAAGTTGCTTCCATACTCAGCGGAATTTCGGCTACGATTATTTGTGTCCAACGTGACCCGAAACCTGATGAGCTAAAAAAGTTTTCGTCATTACTAGGACGAGAAGTTTTTGATTTCTCGGATATCAATGAAAATTTGGAGAAAGCGTTAGCTTTAATGACTTTATTGGACGATTATATTGGGGTTAGTAATACAAATATGCATTTACGGGCAACAACTAAGAGTTTGGCTCGTGTTTTGGTTACACACCCTGGTGAATTTCGTTGGCTAGTTGCTGGCGAAACTTCGCCTTGGTTCCCTAATTTTATACTATACCGACAAGAAGTGGATGCAACGTGGGACCGAGCTTTTTCAAGATTAAGGTTAGATTTAAGAAACGAATATGGTTGATCTAGATGAATTATATAAAAGTGGAATTCTAGCATTTGAATCTGGTGATCTTGAGTTGGCTCAGGACTTATTCAACCGGGCAATAGAAACTGAGGACCCTTCACCAGAAGTCTTTGCAAATGCAGGCGTCGTCAATAGAGAATTGGGTAATCTCGAAATTGCACGTGAACTTTTACAATCAGCAGTTAACCGTGATCCAAAGAATGCAAATTTTTATTATAACCTTGCATTGGTTTATGGAGATCTTGGCCAATTTATTCTGGCCGAAGAACACTATCAAATGGCTATCAGTATTAATCCAGAAATGGCTGTTGCATATAATAATCTAGGTAATCTCAAAAAAGAAAACAACGATTTTGATGGGGCATTTTTTTGTTATCGGCAAGCGATCTTGGTGGACGACAAATACGTTACTGCATATAAAAATATCGCGGATCTTCATGAAATAGCAGGCGACTATGATTCCGCCAAAAGTGCTTATAGTAAAGCTATCTATTTACGACCAGATATCGGGCTCCGTATCCGTGAAACTTTGGTCTTACCAGTGATAATAGAGTCGAAAGAGCAGATTTTTGAATGCCGAAGTCAACTTATGACTAAATTAGATAATTTATTGAGTGAAGAATTATTTATCGAGGATCCGATTAAAGAGATTGGCACAACAAATTTTTTTCTTCCCTACCAAGGACTTAACGACAAGGAAATTCAGACAAAGATCGCTGAAATGTACACCAAAATCTGCCCATCTCTATCATTTGAGGCCCCGCATACCCATGGTTGGATGGCTGGATTAGAAGGAGGAGTTCCGCGAGTAGGGTTTGTTTCTGCATTCTTTCATGATCATACGATAGCGATATTAAATAAATGCTTATTTGATGGGCTACCTAGGGCACGGTTTGAGTTATTTATTTTTTCCTTTTCAAAGGTTGAAGATGCTTGGTCCGAGGGGTTTAAATCGGGTAAACAGAATTTTATTCCATTATCAAAAAATTTAGCTGATGCTCGCCAGAAAATTGCAGAAGCAGAGCTTGATATTTTATATTTTACGGATATCGGAATGGAACCCCTGACTTATTTTTTAGGTTTTTCGCGTTTAGCTCCCGTGCAATGTGTGTCTTGGGGTCATCCTGTTACTACAGGGTTGCCTAACATCGACTATTTTATATCTAGCCAATTGATAGAGCCAGAAAATGCTGAAGAATCATATAGTGAACGGCTATTGAAATTGGAGGGTCTTCCCTCCTGTGTTGAGAAACCAGCTGAGTTTAAAAATATATTCAAACAAGAACGTTCAAATGGACAACTTATCGTTTGTCCGCAATCACTCTTTAAATATCATCCTGATTTTGACATAATTTTGGGGGAGATCTTACGTTCTCTGCCTAAAGCGCGTATTCAAATAATTGATGGAAGCCATCCGGCTTGGGGTGTTTTGCTGAAGGCTCGTATGTTAAAACAAATACCTGACGTGAGTGACCGCGTAGAGATTATAGCACGGAGGAGTAGAGAAGAACTTGCCCGCCTGATACGAGTTGCAGATGTAATCCTTGACACACCGCATTTTTCCGGGGGTATGACAACGTTCCAATCATTAGCGGCTGGGACACCTGTTGTTACCTTGCCCGGTGAATTTATGCGTAGTCGGGTTAGCTATGGTATTTATAAACAAATGAATATGGTCGATTGTGTATCGAGAGACGTTGAAGGCTATATTGAAATCACAAAGCGCCTTTGCCTAGACAATATTTTTGCCAAAAGGATCCGGGATCAAATACTTGAGGGCCAGGCAAAAATTTTCAATAATAGATCTGCCATTTCTCGGCACGCAAATTTTTTTGAAAAGGTACTTTTTGGGTAATATTATAATAGTATCAATAGATATTTTACATTGAATTTGACGCATAATTCCAAAGAAAAATCTTTCGAATTAATGACACAAAATACTCAATTCGCAAAATCATGATTTTTAATAAACATAAATATTATACATTATGGTATTATTCATCTTCGTTTAACTTATTAGCTAAACCGACATAAGTTGGCACATCACAAAATCTGTCAATCAGGTTTGTATATTCGTGATTAACGCGGGCTATTGTATTTTTGTGGTTTTGTTCTGATGTCAATCTTGGAGTATTTTCTGTTCTTTGGATTAAATTATCATCACAGTAGATTGCGTCTAGCCCGGTCCTTAAGAAGCAGCTAACAGCATCTTCATAAGTCTCAACAATCGGCTCGTCTTTATCATTAAATGATGTGTTGGTTAATACTGGGCATCCAGTTAAATTACCAAAGGCATCAATTAGTTCATAATAGTCATTGTTTTGTTCGCGGTTAACAGTCTGGACCCGACAGGATCCATCAGCATGTGTAACGGTTGGAATTTTATTCCGACTATTTTTGCTTACAGTACCGGCAATAACCATAAAAGGGCTCTTAGCCGGTGATTTGAAATAATCAGGTATTTTATTTTCAAGACAGGAAGGGGCAAAAGGGCGAAAACTTTCACGATGTTTGATTTCATTGTTAAGGCGGTCTTTCATAGTTGATGGGCGAGGATCTGTCAGGATGCTGCGATTCCCTAGTGCTCGTGGACCATATTCTGACCTATTTGCAATTCGGCCAATAATCTTCCCATCAGCTAATAAAAGTGCAATTTCGTCGGGGGATGTTTTGGTTGCTTTTAATTTCCATTTCTTTATCACTTTCGGCAAGTTTTCGGGTTTATTTTTTAACCCTAAATAGGCGTCGTACATTTGGTATCTCGCGCGTCCACCATTCGAATAATATCCGAATAATGCGCAGCCTAGGGCTATGCCCTCATCGGAAGCGGCTGGTTGGATAAAGACATCATTAAATATCTCACTTTCAATCAGCTTTTTGTTAATAATGCAGTTGAGTGCAACCCCTCCGGCGAAGCAAAATTTTTTAACCCCAGTTTTCTTGTGAGCTAGGCTGGCAAGATAAATAATGTCTTCTTCTAAAGTTTTTTGTGCTTGGTAAGCAAGACTTATCCAAGGGTTTGATATTAGTTTTTCGCTATTTCGTTTTTTAAAGGTTGGAATATCTTTCATATTAAAAACGGTTTTGTCATGATTAATTATAAAGTCATTGCAGCGATTTGGATCTACATCAATTAGAGGTTCGAAAGGAAATTGATCAACCATGCCGGCGAGGGCCATCGTTTGGCCAGCACCGAAAATATCGTAACCTAAATGAGATGAGATTTTGTCATAAAAAAAGGACGAATTAACAAAATGGTCACGACGTTTTACGAGTTTCTTTCCATTTTGAAAGGTGTCACCCAAATACCCTATTCTGTCTATAATTTTTAGATTAAGCCCATGTCCATGATAAATACCGGTACCTCCTTCGGCAACGAGAACTGCAGCTTCATCAAAAGGTGAAGCAAAGTATGCACTTGCTGCATGGGCATCCACATGATTAATTAAACGACACTTTGATTGATCAAATTTGATGCTTTGTTCTATGAGGTAGTTCCAACGATGATTATCGTCGTAACGTGGATGGTAACGCATAAGTGCTTTCTGGTAACCAAATTGGGAGGTTTTATCTGGCCATATCTCCATATGACGATCTAAACAAATCAGGTCCACGTCATCTAAACTATCCAGACCTAGACTAGCAAGGCAGTGTGCTATTGACATCAACGGGTATGCAAATGAATGCTTTCGCCTATTAAGGCGTGCTTCAGAAATTGCAAAAATTTCTATTTTACCTTCGTGATCCGAAAGTATGGCAGCACCCGTATCATGGCTAAAACATTTGAGACCTAAAACAATCATTTAACTTTAAATTACTTTATTTTAAGTATATTGGCATTGATAAAATTGTATGAGACAAGAGAGTTATGAAAACTACAAGCACTAACCTTCCTGATCAAGGTTTAGTTATTCAGGACAATTCAACCAACCAAATTATTGCTAAATGGCTTTTTGGTCTATGTGGGATGGTCTTCTTTATGGTTATATTAGGGGGGTTAACTAGGTTGACTCACTCTGGCCTATCAATGGTGGATTGGCGTCCTATAACTGGTTGGCTTCCTCCAATAGGGTCCGAGGAATGGGAATCAGTGTTCGATCAATATAAAGAATCTCCTGAATTTAAGAAAATAAACGACGGAATAACGATCGAAGGTTTCAAATCAATATTTTGGCTTGAATATTTCCATCGTTTGTGGGGCAGAATTATGGGAGTTTCCTTAATTTTACCATTTATTTTTTTTCTCGCTAAAGGTTGGATTAATAGAAAGCTTATATTTCGTATAATCATAATTTTTTTGATGGGTGCTTTCCAAGGAGTTCTGGGTTGGTACATGGTGAAAAGTGGTTTGATGGATAATCCAGATGTTAGCCAGTATCGTTTAACGGCACATCTTTCAGCAGCTATTATCATTTATGGTTATATGTTTTGGGTTGCTATGTCTTTAATAAAATCAGAGAACGATGTTTTGATTTTTGCTTCGCCAAGGCTACTATCTTTTAGTGTTTTTACAGCGTTTTGGATATTTTTAACAATTATTTCCGGCGGTTTTGTTGCGGGTTTAGATGCAGGGTTGACTTATAATACCTTCCCACTGATGGATGGACAGGTTGTGCCGGGAGGCATGTGGGATCTAGATCCATGGCATAGGAACTTTTTTGAAAATATTACTACAGTACAATTTGATCATCGTATTTTAGCTGAGTCATCCTTAGTTTTGGTTGTTGGTGTTTGGCTGATGTCTCGAAAAGCTAATATCCCAAACTTTGCACGTGTACCTTTTACTGCGATGCTAATTATGGTTTTAATTCAGGTGGCTTTAGGAATAATTACATTAATCTCTGTTGTGCCGATTTTTATTGCATTACTCCACCAAATTGGAGCTCTGATTTTGTTTACCATTTCACTTTGGGCTATTCATACTTTAATCGATCATACTGGAAAGTTTTGAGCTGAAATTTAACATTTCTTCTATGATAAATCTCCAGGAAGTTCTTTTTTATCAAAGAGGTAAATCAAATGAAGTAATACATTTTGAATTCGAAAGCCCTTATTAGGTTTTAAAAGAAATTGTTGCTCGGAACACCTCTGTTGACTAAGTTTTTGATTTGTAGATAGAAAAAGTGAAAAAATACGTGATTAAGAAATGTATGCCCAGATCTTTAACGACAATGGCGATTGTTGTTTTTTTTCTTGTGACTATTTTAAATACACTAAGTGGTTGTTCCGAAGGAACAACAATGGCTCGCGTTGTAGGTGGTTTAAGTTCGCCTTTTCAGTACACACAAAATCCTACTCCAGAATATCAAAGATTTAAGAAGATTTATTTTCAAATGGTTGCCAATGATTCAACTCGAATAGTGCAGTTAAGGCATTTCTCCGATGCCTATAATAGAGTTCGAGCCGAGTATGTACACAAAGTGAATGACGAGGTATTGATTGATTTAGCAGTTAAAGGATTAGGGGAAATCGATGGAGTCCCCGGAACCATACCTCCTGAAACTGCTATTGAGGCAGCACTGGACACAATGTTAAGTTCTTTGGACCCTCATTCGGGTTATATGAATCCTCAAGAATTTAAAGATTCTCAAGCTGCTACTAGTGGACAATTTGGAGGTTTGGGAATTGAAATTAAGATGACAGATGGTCTTATCGAAATTATTTCTCCCATGGTTGATACGCCGGCATACCAAGCTGGGTTAAAATCTGGAGATTTGATAACCCACGTTAATGGAGACCCAATAAAACGTATGAGTTTGGGTGGCGCAGTTCGGCGTTTGCGCGGAACACCCGGTAGTGAAGTGCGTATTACAATTCTTCGTCCAGGTTTTGGTAGTTTTTTAGTCACAATTACACGAGCAATAATAAAGGTTAAACCAGTAAAATGGCATATCGAGGGGGATATTGGTATTCTACAAATTACTCGGTTTAATTTGCGTTCTCTTGATGCCCTCGAAAATGCAGTCAGAAGTATTCATTTACAATTAGGTTCTAAAGTTGCCGGGCTTGTAGTTGATCTTCGTAATAATCCAGGAGGACTACTTGATCAGTCTGTTGCAATCGCTGATTCATTTTTGAATAAAGGAAAAATTGTATCGGTTAGAGATCGTGAAGGTGAAGTTCGTGGCTTCAAAGCAAAAAACGGAGATATTTCAGGTGGATTACCAATCGTTGTTTTGATTAATCGAGGGTCTGCATCGGCCTCAGAGATAGTGGCAGGTGCTTTGCAAGATCATCGTCGGGCGACACTTATGGGCCTTAGGTCATTTGGTAAGGGTTCCGTTCAGACTATTGCGCCCCTTAATTGGGATGGTGCCCTGAGGCTAACAACGGCTCTGTATTACTTGCCGTCAGGGAGGACAATCCAAGGAGCAGGTATTGATCCAGATCTTATTTTGTTAGGAAAGGAAACCACTCAGGGTAAGCGTGAGGCTGATTTACCTAATGCTTTGATGACACCGGGCAAGGTTAAAAAAAGTACGTCAAGTCGCCAGTTAAAAGTTGATCTTTGCCCAAGCGCAGGTAACAAGAAAAACGATAAGCTTCTGGGTTGCGCTATAATGTTTTTAACGTCGGGTTCTCCAGAAAATTTCATCGCATTGTTAAATGCCCGTAAAAATTTGTAGGTTAAATTATCGTATAATGTTTTAAAATAAATTTCTCAAAATGTGAGACCCATATTAATAAAAAAAGAAGAAAAAATATTTGAGAGAATAAAATAGTAGTAATTTTTTTGGCGCGTTTGATCAGAGCTTCCAGATGGTTGACACTAACTTTGATTTGCTTAGCATGTTAATCAATTGTTAATCCACAAGAAAATTTTTTATAGGAGAATTGTGTGGCAGAAATGAAAGGAGCTGAGGCGTTAGTCGAATCTCTAAAGCAATATAAAGTTGATACAATATTCACGGTTCCCGGCGTTCAACTCGATAATCTATATGATGTTCTTTATGATCATCAAAAAGATTTTAACATTATACATTGTCGTCATGAGCAGGCGACTGCTTATATGGCATTCGGCTATGCGCAATCAACCGGTCATGTTGGCACTAACCTAGTAGTTCCAGGCCCTGGGCTTTTGAACGCGAGTGCTGGTTTAGCAACTGCACATGCTTGCAGCGCTCCAGTTCTCTGCATTGCAGGTCAAATACCATCTGAATCTATTGGCAAGGGAACTGGAATGCTGCATGAATTGGATGATCAACCGGGAGCTGTTGCATCTGTCACAAAATGGCAAGGTAGGGCTGAAACACCGGCAGCGACGCCTAGTGTAATACGGGAAGCATTTAAACATTTAAATACAGGACGGCGCCAGCCAGTTCTATTTGAAATGTCTCCGGATATTATGAGTAAAAAAGGGGATGTCGAGCTCCTTAATCCTATCGTTGATTTCTCTGATCAGGAGGTTGAGCCGGATCTTTCATTATATGAGGAAGCTGCAATTCTTTTGGGTAATGCAAAAAATCCAGCAATATTCACTGGGGGAGGCGCTTTTGGAGCTGAAGAAGCGTTGCTAGCTTTAGCTAGCGAGATTCAGGCCCCGGTTGTTATGTCGCAAAATGGTCAAGGTGTTGTGGATCAGCGCCATTATCTTGGTCAAAACCAAGTTGCTGGCAGGGAAATGTGGAAAAATTTTGACGTCGTTTTGGCCGTGGGTACACGCTTTCATCCACCAATGTTAATGTGGAAAGGATATGAAGAAAAAAAATTAATTCGAATTGATACCGATCCGCGCAGGGAAAAGGATCCATGGGTTGCTGATGTACATATAATGGGAACCGCTACACAATCCTTGGCCGGTATATATGATAAATTAGGCCGGCATAATGAAAAACGCACATCTCGCAAAGACGAATTTAATCTTTTCAAAGATGCGGCCGTTAAGAAATTTTCTCAAGGTCAGCCTCAAGCAAGTTACGGTGAAGCCATTCGAAATGTTTTACCAGAGGATGGGATTGTCTGCTTTGGTGTCACCCAAATGGGCTTCTATTCTTGGTTTGGTTTTCCAACCTACTTTCCAAGGACAAACATTCAACCAGGGTATCAAGGTACCCTCGGATACGCATTTCCAACAGGATTAGGGGCGCAAGTAGCAAATCCAAACAAAAAGGTTGTTGCTGTTACTGGCGATGGGGGTTTTATGTTTAATGTTCAAGAATTGGCCACAGCTGTCATGCATAAAATTCCACTAGTAACAATTTTATTTAATGATAATACTTTTGGTAACGTAAAAAGGAATCAAAAAGAACGGTATAATGAGCGATATATTTGCAGTGATTTACTTAATCCTGATTTTATGAAGCTGGCAGAGAGTTTTGGCATGGCAAGCTTTAGGGTAAATACGCCACAAGATTTACAAGGAGCTTTGGAAAAGTCATTTGCTGAGGTTGGGCCGGTGCTAATTGAAGTGGAGGTTGGGGAAATGGAATCGCTTTGGCCTTACATGCCACTAGCTGTGTTAAAGGCTAATCTTCCTTCTAAATAATTATTGTTTTGATAGATATTGACTTCCCTTTGTGTCTTATCTGATGTTTAGCAAAGTGTGAAGATGGTTTATCTTGCTTTAAAACCAAAAACAAATCTATTACTAGAGCAGATATGCGTCATATTAAATTAAAATTGTAGGGCGGTTTAAGTTATTGATAGTGGATGAAAAGTTTGGCAAAAGACTTATTTTGCAGTCCAAAGAAAATTAAATTATCTGGAGGGAATAGAACATGCGCATAATAGCTTATAGACATAATGAGAATGATAATTTGGGTGTAATGGTTGGCGATGAAAATTTTGTCTCCCTAGCTTCAGTTTCTCCAGAGTTGCCAGTTAAAATGATGGAACTTTTAAATATAAGTGGTTGGCAGCACAAAATAGAGGATTCTTTGGACGGAAAGCCTGGGGATTTATCAATTAATGATGTACAGTTATTACCCCTGATTCCTGATACTCCAGTAATTTGGTGTGTAGGCGTTAATTACAAGGAACACCAAGATGAAACTGGGCGCGGGGCGCAAGAAGAGCCGATGTTTTTTATTCGGACTAATCACGGCTTAATTGGCCCTTATGATCCAATTATTCGACCCAATATTTCTGATATGCTTGATTTTGAAGGAGAGTTGGCTGTCATCATTGGTAAAGGTGGTCGCCATATTTCAAAAGAGAACGCGCATGATCATATCGCAGGCTATGCTATTTTCAACGATGCAACTATTCGCGACTGGCAGCGTCATACCATCCAATTTTGTCCAGGAAAGAATTTCGAAGGTACAGGCCCATTAGGCCCTTGGATGGTGACGCCAGATGAATTTGGGGATCCCTATACCCAGTCATTGACAACACGCCTAAATGGTGAACAAGTTCAGCATACTAGTATAGCCGACATGGATCACAAAATTGATAAGCAGATTGAATATTTATCAACGATACATACTTTGCGGCCTGGAGATATTATAAGTACGGGCACTCCAGGAGGAGTTGGGGCGCGCCGTGAGCCCCAGTTGTGGATGAAGCCGGGGGATATAATTTCAGTCGAAATTACAGGCCTAGGTAAAATTGAAAATGAAATTAAGCAAGAAAATTAAGCAATTCAAATATAAGGCAGAGGAGTTCCTTTAGCCTGAAATTATATTTATCTAATGAGCTTTGGGCTAATTGGGTCTCTTGACGCAGTCCTCTTCTAACAATAGCCTGTTATTTTTAAATTAACTCTGAGACATCTCTTATGCCAAAGTCGTTACACGCATCTGTACCTTCGATAGATGCCATCCTGCGCTCGGATTCTATGACTGTTTTAATCGAACAATATGGCCGGACCGCGGTCACCGATTCTGTTCGATTTGTTATAGAAAGTATACGCAAAAAAGTTCCAGAATTAGAGGAAAAGATTTTTCCACTTGTGGAGGAGCCGGTGATAATTTCTGAAGTAATAAAGCTTTTGGAGGAAATTAATAAACCTACCTTACGTACCGTATTTAATCTTACTGGCACCGTTTTGCATACTAATCTGGGACGAGCGGTTCTAGCGGATGAGGCTATCAAGGCAATGGTGGAGGTAGCGAGTGGATTTTCTAATCTAGAGTACGATATTGAGACTGGTAAACGCGGTGATCGAGATATTCATCTTGAGAATTTGTTGTGCAAATTAACAGGAGCGGAAGCTGCAACTGCTGTTAATAATAATGCAGCAGCCGTGTTGCTTGTTTTAAATACACTTGGAAAACGAAAAGAGGTTTTGGTTTCACGGGGTGAGCTGATAGAGATTGGTGGTGCTTTTCGGATACCAGATATCATGACACGTGCTGGCTGCAAGCTTATAGAAGTTGGGACGACAAACCGAACCCACCTTAGTGATTTTAAAAATGCTATCACATCAAAGACAAGTTGTCTGATGAAAGTACATACGAGTAATTATGTTGTACAGGGATTTACCAAAGAAGTGTCGGCTAGAGAAATGTCTGAAATAGCCAGCGATAATGGCCTAACTTTAATTGAGGATCTCGGCAGTGGTTCATTAATCAATCTTACAAAATTTGGGCTTCCGCATGAACCGTTGGTCGAAGATGCAATCAAAAATGGCGTCGATATCATAATGTTTAGTGGAGACAAGCTTTTAGGTGGACCTCAAGCAGGATTGATTGTTGGACGAAAAAATTTGATAGATAAAATTAAAAAAAACCCAATGAAAAGAGCGATGCGGCTTGATAAGGTGAGCATAGCCGCACTATCAACTACACTGCAGCTCTATCAGAATCCAGACAAAGCCGCCAGTCGAATCCCAACACTTAGATTACTCACCCGAACGGTAGATGAAATTAAAAAAACAGCACAACTTGTTCAAGAACATATTACTGTCAAGTTTGGTGGCAAGATTAGCATAAAGCAAGTAGAGTGTTTAAGCCAAATAGGAAGCGGGTCTCTCCCTGTAGATCGTTTGCCAAGTATTGGTCTCTCAATTAGCCCTTTAAATGAGAAGTCAGGTAGAAAATTAATAAGATATTCAGAATCCTTTCGAGCATTACCAATACCAGTGATTGGTCGTATCCAGGATGATGCTTTCATTTTAGATTTACGTTGTCTTGATGATGTGGATGGATTTCTGGCTCAGCTGAGTGAACTTAAAATATGATCATTGCGACAGCTGGCCATATCGATCATGGTAAAACATTGCTTGTCAAAGCCATTACGGGTGTTGATACGGATCGTTTACCAGAAGAAAAAAAGAGAGGGATGTCTATCGATCTTGGGTTTGCGTATCAGAAAATTGATTCTGGTGATACGTTGGGCTTTGTGGACGTTCCAGGTCATGAGAAATTTATTAGAAATATGTTGGCGGGCGTTACGGGTATCGACTGCGCTATGTTGGTTATAGCTGCGGATGATGGACCCATGCCTCAGACTAACGAACATCTAGCTATTCTTGATTTGTTAGGGATTTCGGAGGGTTTTATTGCTTTAACAAAAATTGATCGTGCAAGTGAGCACCGGCTACAAGAAGTTGAGGCTGAAATTTTAAATTCTATTGAGGGTACTTTCCTTGAAAATAGCGATATTTTTCCAGTTTCCGCAGTTACAGGTGAAGGTGTTCAAGAAATTTATGAGCACCTTGAAACAATGTCTGAACTTCTAGGTGATCGGTCGTTAGCTGGAAATTTCCGCCTTGCAATTGATCGATCTTTTACCGTGCCAGGTGCTGGGCAAGTTGTAACGGGTTGCGTTTTTTCTGGAAAGGTCAATTTGGGCGACAACCTAATATTATCTCCCCAAGGAACGCATGTCCGGGTCCGGGGAATTCATTCCCAAAATCAGGAATCTGAAACAGGGGTGGTCGGAGAGCGATGTGCGGTTAATATAACGGGTGGGCAGCTAAATAAGGTGGTTATTCGTAGGGGTAGTTGGCTTTTAGCGAAAAAAGTTCATAATCCAGTTCCCCGCTTTGATGCGCGTATTCGAGTGTTGTTGAGTGAAGCTCGTTCTCTTGCGCATTGGACGCCAGTGCACGTTCATTTGGGCGCAGGTGAAGTTCCTGGGAGAGTGGCTATTTTAGAAAACAAATCAATTGAGCCTGGCAAAACCGGTCTTGTCCAGATAGTTCTTGACCGCCGTGTTGGAGTTCTTCGAAACGATGGCTTTATTATTAGAGATCAATCTGCCCGAAGGACAATCGCCGGAGGACGGATAGTTGATCCGTTTAGTCCTTCAAGAGGCCGTGCCAAGCCTGAGCGCATCAATTTTCTTCATGCGATGGAGAAGGATAAGGCAGAACGGGCTTTAACTGAGCTTTTAGCTCAATCACCTGTGGGGATTAATTTATCTTATTTTTTTGTTGCTTGGAATCTGACTGAGGAAGAACAAAATATAATATTGGATTCTGTTCAATTAATGAAAGTCGGTGAAGATCCAAATGTAACAGCATTATCGCCGGAAAGCTTCAATAAAATTGGGTCAATACTAATGGAGAATTTGACCGATTGGCATGTATGTAATC
This sequence comes from uncultured Rhodospirillaceae bacterium, assembly GCA_964639965.1. Lineage (GTDB taxonomy): Bacteria > Pseudomonadota > Alphaproteobacteria > Rhodospirillales > UBA2165 > TMED23. The sequence continues at coordinate 11,117 of CAZXGI010000012.1, read as the reverse complement.
CGGAAAAACCCGGTTTTGGTTTTGATGAGTTACGTAAATCTGTAAAGTTTCGAATTCCATTACCAGTATTTGAGGGCGTAATCCAGAATCTGGTCACAGAGAAAAAGATTATACACTCAGGTGCCAGATATTCTCTTCCTGGATTTGAATCAAAACTCAGTCAGAAAGATGATGCGCTTTGGAGGCGAATTATTCCAATCTTAAAAAATGGTCATACGCAACCACCGGTGGTTCATGCATTGTCAGAGGAAATTAAGCTTGACCCGCGCACGCTAGAAAAGTTTCTGATACGTTCTGCTAAATTGGGTTTAGTTTTTCAAGTCGCTAAAAATCGTTTTTTATTGCCAGAAGCTATTATAGAGTTATGTGAAATTGTTGAGGCGCTTGGTGCAAATGATAAAACGTTTGGAGTTAAAGAATTTAGAGATCGGAGTGGAATTGGACGTAACTTAGCAATAGAAATTCTAGAGTTTTTTGATAAATCTGGATTTACATGGAGAGATGGTGATGTCCGTAAAGTCTTAAAACCTGTTTCCGAGGTGTTTGCTTCGCTAGTTTGACGTGGTTTATAGTTTATTAGGTTTCATTTTTTGCTCTGAAATTTATGTAGTCGAATATTTCTGTACGTATATATCTTAATTTAAAAGGGCATTATTTAAAAATGGTGCTTATTAATGACCTTTGGAGTAGGCTATCTCTGATGAGGGCTGGTTTTGTAAAAAAATATTTTAACCTTTGAAAGGCGCCGCAAATTTTCCAGAACCCCTTTGGGGTAATTTACTGAGTGAAAAATTTTGCATATGACATGCTTGTGTTATCACGATCGCTTTCCATAATACACCACCCATAATAGCTAAAAAGCTAGCAATTTGAGCCAGTACACTTAAAGAGCTAATATTTAAAAAAATAGAACCAAATAATATTAGGGGTAAAATATGGCCAATAATATATAATTTAGGTGTAACTTTGCTGAGGATATCTCGATCAATCGGACCGATACCCCAGAGTTTTAGATTTCGTAAATAGCGTCGCCATAGAAATGAATTCAGCAAAATTAAGAGAATTGTTATTGGCAGGATGGGAGAGTTGCCTGAGATTTCTGTTCCAAAAATAGACGAAATGAGAACAAAGAGGCAGATTCCCTCCAGTAAACCAGTTGCAATCAACATTAGAGGCATTTGGTCGACTCTCCAGGATGGGATACCTTTCCCAGAATGTAATATGCGTCCTTGGCAATAAAGAAATGCCGCAGCACCGATTACTGTGGTCACATTCAAAATATGATTGGTATAAAAAAATTCTAATCCAGTTGATAGAAAAATCAGCCCTACAGCATATATTTCGCGAGACATCCAAGACGTTTGAGGTCTGAGAATAGCAAGTGGAGCTCTCAGTTTTCTGCCAATTTTAAGCCAAACGAAAAACAGTCCAAAAGCTATCACAATCACGGATATCATATTAATTCGTGTCAACTCAGCATTGTTCACTGAGGTGATTAAGCTAACTAAATATGTCATGACAATTGCACCGGAACCGATACCCCCCAAGATAAAGTTCATCGCTGCTCGCATATCCCAAAAGGTTTGACGTTCTCCCACTAAAGCATTTTCCGTGTCGGATAGTGCTTCTTCGTCAAGGTCACTATCTTCAGATGGCCGAGCAGGTATCGCTGGCGTCTCGATTAAATATTTAATTTGCGGATCGTTACCCAGTTCTTCGTGCATTTGAAAAAAGTTGCGCTCTGTCACTAATTTTGAGACGTGGCTCTCAGGATCATTGAAGTCCCCAAATTTAATAGCCTGAGAGATGCAAGAGGACGCGCAAGCGGGGGTTGCGAGAGGATCGGTGCCTGGCAGAAATCCTAAGGCTGAACCGTCATCTATCCTATCAACACAGAACGTGCATTTTTGTGCCACGCCAACTCTTTCATCGTGGGCAACTTTTGTTTCTTGTACTGTCGCACTGCCAAAATAAGTTGGTTTGTCATGTACTATTGTGCGGGCCTGATAAGGACAGGCAACAGCACAAGATGCACATCCTATGCACAAATCGTAATCCATTGTGACTAGTCCATCTTCCCGTTGTTTTGTTGCTCCTGTCGGACAGACAGGAACACAGGATGGCTCTGCACAATGCTGGCATCCCGTCACTAAGAATAGGCGCTCGACATCTGGGTATTGGCCAACTTCGACATCCAGTACTTTCCGCCACTGAACACCGGGTACTGTATCGTTTTCGTGTTTGCATGCAACAGTGCACGTTTGACAGCCGACACATCGATTAACATCAATTGTCATACCCCAACGTTTGGTTGTTGTCTCTTTCATAAGTTATTAAATACTTTCAACTCGACTGTCAGATCGTTTTGGGCCATGGGTTTTGGTTATTTTAACTCGAGCAAGATCAGATCCGCTACCTGTTGAATCTGTTAGGGAAAGTGATAATGAAGTTAAGGAGTTTAAACTTGGAAGCTCAAGATCTTTTGCGAATGGGGTCTTCCAATGGTCGAACTGTCCAATCATAACAACTGTATCTGGGCGTACTCCCTCTCGCAGGACAGCATATCCTCGAGTTACTCCAGTTATGGATTCGATTTGCACTGGATCTCCTTCTGAAAGCCCCATTTCTTTTGCTTTATTTCGATTAATTAAGACACCCTTATGGCCTGTGACATTTTGAGCTACTTCGTTTATTAATGGAATTCCGACGTTCAGACCCCATGAATATTGCATGCTACGCGATGTGACAGCCCAAAAAGGATATTCGTTGGGATTACCACCTTCCTCCTTAACATGCTGGACCCAAATATCTGGAAAAGGAGAATATTTTGGCAAAGATTCATACTCTTCTAATTGCTTGTCCCACCACTCTATGCCGTTTTCATGAAGGCGTCTGGCAAGCTGGGTACCATGGCGCAAAATGCGTTCCTGATAGGGAAGTTCGAACCTGATCTTATTTTTTTTCATATGGGGGTAGAGATACCAGTTTTTTGTTGAATATGGTTTAAGCATATAGCCATTTTCTTTAAACCATTCTAAACCATGTATTTCTTTGCCATCAGATAATTTGTGACTGGCGGCCTTGGCGGTTGCATCCCAAATATCATCATTTGAATGCTTTGTAGTTTCATTAAGGCTATAATCAAAGTCATCGGTCACTAGTTTTTGCCCAGCAGCGCCTCGATTAATTGCATTATTATATTTTTCTAGTAGTCCGGAACGAGATGCAATTTCGGTGGCGATATCACTCATATCCATGTAGTCAACGGTTTTATCACAAGCTGGTTGACGTATTGCCCATCCCTCATGAGCCCACAATTGTTCAACAAATTTAGCACTACCGATTTGTATTAGCTGGGTACTCTCGAGGTCTGTAGCTTCGGGAAGTAATATATCCGCAAAGTGATTGGTTTCATCCATTGTATAGGCGAATGCACAAGTAAATGGAAACTCAGCGACCCTCTCCGCTACTTCGGGCGAATTCCAGGACGAAATAGCCGGATTAGTTCGATAACAAAACCAAATGTCTGGTTTCGTTGATTTAGGCCAATTTTTAGGTGATTTTTTTTGAAATAGCCAAGGTAAATGCGCTGGTCCTAGGGCAGGTGACCATGCCGAGTTTGCAGCAAGAGGAACCAGCGTTTGGAATGCATTTCGAATACCTGGGTCCTTTTGCCAATCTGCTTTACTCGTCTCATTAAAAGGATATTCCATGAAACCATCCGGACCTTTTATGGCTGATTTTTGTCTGCTGTCGGCAGGCCTGTTTAATTTTACATTTGAACCGACGTTTCCGCCTGGCACTTCGAGAGCGCCAACCAATGTCAGTAACATTGTACGGGCCCAACAACAGTTATATCCTCCCCAGCCATTATTAACGGTTTTACCCAAAAGTATGGCGACAGGTCTAAAGGGCATTTTTTCGCCCTCGACTTCGATCGTTTTCCCTACACAGGCATTACTAATAAATTCATCGGCTATCGTGCGAATTTTATCTGCTGGAACGTCGCTTTGTTCTTCGGCCCATTCCGGCGTATATTCTTTCATATGATTAATTAATTGCTGAAATGATGTCGTGACTTGGATGTTATTGTGGACCCATTTATCTTCATCAGCTCCAATCTCGACACCAGAAACTATAAATTGACCTTCCATACCAGGCCTTTTTATTTCAAAATCAAAGGGTTTTGCAGTTTGGTCTTCTAGGTCAAAAATAAGTGGTTTTTGAGTTTTGGGATCCCGCATCCAGTAACCATTAGGCCCAATTAAATAGGGCGAATTACTGTCCTGTTCCAACCGCTCAATATCACAAATTTCTCGCCAGTTACGTTCAATTAATATCCTATGAATAACCCCATAAAGGAATGCTGCATCCGTCTTTGGCTTAATAGGTACCCACTCAGCAGCCACCCCACCGGTTACAGATTGATGGGGTTCAACTTGCACGCGTTTCATTCCTCTGACGCGAGCATCAGCGTGCCTCCAAATGCCTGCAACACCCGCAGCTGCATCTCCATTATGGCCGCAAGAGAGAATATAGTTCACATGCGGGCTGTCCACCGCAACAATAAAAGCCCGATGCCATAATTCGCCGTATAAATGCTCTGAATGGTAGCACTTGACACCTTGACCTGCTCCAAAGCCAAGATCTACCTTGCCGATAGCTGAGAGTAAAGCTGGGAAAGTACCCATATATTGAGTTGGAGTTCCACCACCGCCAAAACTTGCAGCAATTCTTGGGAAACCTGACTCATCAAGTAAGTTGGTGTTAATTATTTCACGCATTTTTTTTGCGACAGTATCAAGAGCTTCATCCCAAGTAATTGCAACGAATCCAGGATCTTCCTCCCGCCCTTTTTTTGGGTTCGTGCGTTTCATAGGGGATTTAATGCGATGGGGATTATAGGTTTTCTGAATTAGTCCGTATGCTTTAACGCAAACCCGTCCGCCACCTGGGTGTTCATCCTGAATATCGTAATTTGACTCCAATCTGGTGGCAATACCATCTTCTACTTCGACTTTCATAAGGTCCGGACCTGCAACGCATTGATAGCAAAATGTGGCTACAGATTTTTTATTATTTTTGGTGGAAGTTTGATCCATTTTCGTAATCTTTCTTATTTAGAGGCTTCGATTTTTTTTCGCTTTTCCTCTAGACGTTTAAACGTTTTTGACTTATCCACAACAAAGCGGTTGTGCGCGCCTTTTCCAACATCTTCCAAAGAATCTTTAACTTTAGCAGTCATCATTATAGCGCGGCCATTGATTTCTTTAACAGTGATCATGATTTCAACTGTGTCTCCTTCAACCGTTGCTCCTATGTGATCAACCGAGACATGGGTACCTACGGTATCTTCTCCTTCATCCAAGTATTTCATAAGCCAATTTCGGGCAGTGTATTCTATGTCAAGCACCATCGACGGCGTAGCATAAACGCGCCCTTCATTGCCCATAAAAGCTATGGTACGATCTTGGTCAATTAAAATTTTTGCCGTCGTTGATATGCCCGCTACTAAACTGTCTTTCATGGTTTTCTCCCAATAAACTTTTTCTCTTATTCTACCATCCTTTACCGACCAATCAATATCCGTCTGTACATCAATATTGCTTAACTCATTTTTTCGATATATTCATTCTGATTCTTGTAACCAGAGGAATATATGCAGAAATTCAATGCAGACGTAATTATTGTTGGTGGAGGACCTTCAGGACTAATACTGGCAAACGAACTAGGGCGACGCGAAGTTTCAGTAGCTTTGTTTAATGATCGTGATGATACTTCACCGGATCCACAGGCGAATGCAACGCAAGCTCGTACCATGGAGCATTTCCGCCGTTTAGGTTTTGCTGATAAAGTGCGTGAGCAAGGTCTTCCGCCAAATTATCCTACTGATATCACTTATTTTACTCGGTATACCACCCATGAACTGGCACGTTTCTCATTACCATCGGCTAACGAAGCAAAAAAAATTATAAAAAACCTTGCAGGTTCATGGAGCGCTGCTGAACTTCCTCATAGAGTTTCGCAAATGCTTGTTGAGCGTATATTGCGTGACCAAGCTGCTAAGCTCCCGAGCGTAATGCTAAATTTTGGTACTCCGGTATTATCTGTTTCAAATAAAGGAGATTTTGTTTCCGCAAAAGTTGAAGAGCATGGCAAAACAAAGATTGTTCGCGCGAAATATCTTGTAGGATGTGATGGAGCTCGAAGTTTAGTGAGAAAGCATCTAGGTATTGAATATGTAGGAGAGACAGCGAATATCCGGGATTTCTTGGGTGGGCGTATGCATGCAATTTATTTTCGCAGTTTAAATTTATATAGGCACTTGCCGAAAAAAAAAGCTTGGATGTATTGGGCCTTTAATAAAGATAGACGCAGTTTTATGGCAGCAATTGATGGAAAGTCTGAATTTGTTTTTCATACTCAGCTTAAAACCGGAGAAGAGAGATCTGAAATTAGTGAGGCCAAAGCACGTTCTATGGTTGCTGAAACGTTTGGAAAAGAAATAAAATTGGAGATTATTTCGCGAACATCATGGACTGCAGGTTTTACTTTGGTAGCTGAGAGTCTAAGCAAAGGACGCTTCTTTTTAGCGGGTGACGCAGCCCATCTTTTTACACCAACTGGGGGGCTCGGGTATAATACCGGTGTAGAAGATTCTGTTAACCTTGGATGGAAATTAGCTTCTGTTATAAATGGGTGGGGTGGCGACAAGCTCCTCCAAACTTACCACCTAGAACGGCACAAAAATGCTGTACGGAACACAGAGTTCGCACGGCGATTTGCAGATTCGATTGGAGATTATAGTGCTGTTTCAGAATTGGAGGATGATACTGAAGCTGGAAGGAACGCTAGAAGAAAGGCAGGTATCTATCTCGAATCACATGCACGGGCTGAATTTAACATTCCGGGTATTACCTTCGGATATCGTTATGATGGTTCGCCGGTTATTGTAAATGATGACGCGGTTTTGCCTCCTGATCTTCCTAATGAATATATCCCAACGGGAGCACCAGGAGGGCGAGCTCCCCATGCTTGGCTAGATGATGGATGCTCATTATATGATAAATTCGGTTTTGAGTTTACTTTGTTGTGCTTGAGCCCTGATGTAGACCTTTCCATAACTAAAAAGTTAATCTCGGAAAAAGCGATACCTATAACCGTGATTGAAGTTTTTGATGAAAGGGTGCGTTCGTTGTATGATGCAAAACTTGCGTTAATTCGCCCAGATCAAATTGTAGTGTGGAGAGGGAATAATGATAACCATATCGATGCTATTTTTGCTCAAGTTACTGGGAATTAATTTCAATTAAGCCAATTTGGCTAAAATATGAGTTATAACAATTTCAATATTGCAAAATTTTGAGTTTTAAATTGACAGTTTTGTAATGTTCTTTTAATTCACTCCATAATCGATATTTTCTTAAATTGGCCGATTGGAAAGGAATTAAATGAACTTGAGTGACGATAAATTGAGATCAACTGGTAACATTCATTGGCAATTTTTCAGTATTAATAAAATGGCCAGAGCCCAATTGAAAAATCAAAAGCCAATTGTTCTTTGGTTTACCGGATTGTCGGCTTCCGGAAAAACGACGATTGCTAATCTTGTTGAAGAAAAACTCAATGCACGTCATAAGCATACGTTTTTGTTGGATGGTGATAATATACGCCATGGCTTGACTAAGGACCTAAGCTTTAGTGATTTGGATCGAGCAGAAAATATTCGCCGTATTGCCGAGACTGCTAAATTAATGGTTGAGGCCGGCTTGATAGTAATTGTTTCTTTTATATCCCCTTTTTCTGTTGATAGAAATATGGCTAGAAGTTTAATGGAAGAGGGTGAATTTGTTGAAATTTATGTTAACGCTTCTATAGAACTTTGCATCAGTAGAGATCCTAAGGGCCTATATAAAAAAGTTCAAAACGGGGAGATTAAGAATTTTACAGGTATTGATTCAAAATATGATGTTCCGAAGAACCCTGAAATTATAATTGAAAGCGGCAATACGGAAGCAATAGTTGCTGCAGATCAAATTCTGTCATTTTTGGACAAACATAACTATCTAACAGCTTCATAATTTCTAATAAGGTTAAGTTTATCTTATGAATAATGGCGGGATGAAATAAAATATATTTTTGGGGTGATCCGGTTACAGTTTCAATATGTACCCACTTGCATTATCCGAAAAACGCTATAAAACCGGGCTTTGGAGGGGAAGCAGCCCCGGTGGGCTGGCCGGTCTTCAAAACCGGTGAAGGACGTTAGACGTTCTTAGTGGGTTCGACTCCCACTCTCTTCCACCAATTAAATTTCTGGCTATGTAGTATATTTGAAATATTTAAAAAAGTATCGTGGGGGGTTATATGTTAGCGCAAGATATCTTAATTCAGTATGAAAAAGCGTGTATTCCTGCTTATTTTTCGGAACCGCAGCTGGAAGCATCGGTAGGTGTCATAGTTATAAGCGCGATTTTTGGTGTTGATGATGATACCAAGAGAATTTGCGATCGTTTGGCCGATATGGGGTTTCCCGCTATAGCTCTCAACATGTTTTGGGAAGATGAGATTGATTCTGCTCCTCTTTCTGTTATTGATCATGAAAAAGCCAAAGTCCGTTCTACTAGGGTAGACCGTAAAGATGGCAATGCTTATATCAAAGCCGCTATTTCTTGGCTAAAATCTAACAAGAGCTGCAATGGGAAAGTCGTTGCTTTCGGATTTTGTTATGGGGGCCCATACGTGATTGAAGCCGCCGCACGATATGCAATTGATGGTGGTATCTCATTTCATGGTTCTTATATAGAGAAATTTCTTCCAGAATTCAAAAATATTACCTGTCCGTTAGAATTCCACTATGGTGATAATGACGCGGTTGCGCCTTTGGCCGCCATTGAAGAAGTAAAGATAGAATGTGATAAGCGCGGAAATCGCGAGTTATTTATTTATCCAGGAGGGGAGCATGGTTACATGTTTCCTAATCGTGGATTAGGTTATCACGCTGATGCAGCTGAGCTTTCCTGGGAACGAGCCATTAAATTCCTTGGCAAAATCTAGTGTTAGGGACAATGGCCCGAATAAAATTCAATCATAAAATTGATTTAGGTTTGAAAGTTAGCTGATGGATCCCTTAACACAGGGAACTCTTGGGGCTGTATTACCACAAGCAATAGCTAAAAAACCTAATTTAGTTTTGGGATCTGTCATGGGGTTTTGTGCCGGAATGACAGCAGATCTGGATATGTTTATCCGATCGGACCAGGACCCTTTGTTGTTTCTTGAATACCACCGCCAGTTTACACATTCCTTCATTTTTATTCCGATAGGTGGATTTGTTTGTGCGATTTTACTTCATTGGCTAATTGGTAAACGAAGACAGTTAACTTTTAAGCAAAGTATGTTGTTTTGTACATTGGGTTATGCAACGCATGCTTTGTTAGACGCTTGCACAAGTTATGGCACGATGCTGTTTTGGCCGTTTAGTGATGAGAGAATATCGTGGAGTGTAATTTCGATAGTTGATCCACTTTTTACTCTTCCTATCTTGATTTTAGCAGTAATTTCAGGGGTAAGAAAAAATCGTATTTATAGTTGGCTAGCTCTAATTTGGGCTATTTTATATATGTCGACAGGAATGATACAGCGTGATAGAGCTATTGAAGTGGCCAAGGTTATAGCTAAAAATCGAGGTCATGAACTTGTCCGAATTGATGCTAAGCCGAGTTTTGCAAATATTTTAGTCTGGAAGACAATATATGAGACATCAGATCGGTTTTATGTTGATGGCGTTCGTATGGGCATTGCATCAAGTATTTTTGTAGGTGCATCACTTCCCAAACTGGATTTAGCTAGAGATTTTCCTTGGCTTGAACCTAAAGGTCAGCAACAATTAGATATTGAGCGTTTTCGTTGGTTTAGTGATAGCTATATAGCCAAAGATCCTAGTTATTCCGATCGGATCATAGATATTCGTTATTCTATACTCCCTAATGATATTTCTGCTCTTTGGTCAATTAAACTATCACCTTCTGGATCTAAGAGTGACCACATTGAATATATTACTAATCACGCACAAATTTCGGTCAGATTCAAAAAACTTCTGAACATGGTGTTGGGGAAAGATTAGGGTACTTATTATTGTAACGTTATTGATTAGTTGGTCATTATAATGTCTATATATTTTTAAAAACGAGTGTATCCAACTTTGATTAAATATTAGGATCTCGTAAAAACCTATTATTATTATGTATTTGATAACCAAATTAGAGACTAAAATTCATGACAGATAAAATTCTTAGTGAAGTAAGAGATGGCATTGGTTGGATCATTTATAATAACCCTGAGCGAAGAAATGCGGTTTCGCTGGCGATGGCTGAGAAGGTCACTAAGGTAATTTCAGATCATATTTCAAACTCTGATGTTAGGCTGGTTGTCATAAAGGGTGCGGGCGGCAAGTCTTTTGTTGCTGGTCAGGATATCTCTGAGTTTGAAGATTTACGTTCCACGCCAGAAGGTATTGAACGTTATGAAAGAATTACTAATGGAATGTATGATGGTGTTCGTTATTGCCCTAAACCTGTCATCGCAATGATAGAGGGATTTTGTATGGGTGGAGGAATGGCTTTAGCCTGTGCCTGTGATATTCGAATCTGTTCTGATAATTCATTGTTTTCCATACCGGCAGCTCGCTTAGGCATTGGTTATCGACCGAACTTCACACGTTGGGTAGTGGAAGCAGTTGGTGTTTCAGCGACGAAGGAAATTTTATTCACGGCTCGTAGCTATACCGCCGCCGAGGCTTTGAAAATTGGTCTCGTTAATTGTGTGACCGTTCAAAGCGAATTAGCTTCCCATGTCCAAAGCTATGCCAAGTCAATTGTTGAAAATGCACCGATTTCGATACTTGCCTCTAAAAATATAATAAATGAGGTTGTTAAAAAGCCGGCAGAGTGGGATATGAAGACAATGCAAAAATTTATAGATACATGTTCAAATAGCGAGGACTATGCTGAAGGTCGGCGAGCCTTTATGGAAAAACGGGCTCCAAATTTTAAGGGCAAATAACACTACACTTATTATCTTTCTCTCATTGCAGTATCACTAGCATTAAAAAATGG
>CAZXGI010000011.1:0-51069 GCA_964639965.1 uncultured Rhodospirillaceae bacterium | reverse complement strand
TCTATTAGTCTAGGTTAGCGTGGCAGTGGGGTAGGGTACGGCAATTAATTTATGCTGCAGGATATTTTCCAACTTCTCTAGATGGTGTTGGTTTTATCTTAAAATTTACGCGGCGAAGATTTTGAAAACCTTTTTCTGCGAATATCCCCTTCAGCTAACAATGCGGCTTTGTCTTGATGTCTAATTTGGCTGTATAACTCACGCCACTCTTTATTACCCGGCCAGTCAAAAGGTGCCCGGATCGTTGTATTTGGTACTTTTGTGCTTTCGAGTAAATTCAACGCCATTTCAACTATTTCTAATTGGTTGTTGCGGTCATAAGGAATTCCCGATGGATTTCCAAGGGGATAATCGACAAACAAAAAACGGGAAACGCCGACGTGCTCGACGATATCTTTAGCGGAACCTAATACTACTGTCGGTATTAAATTTTCTTCAAGATATCTGCTAACCAAACCCACGGTCTGATGGCAAACTGGTCATAAAGCTACCAGTATTGCTGCGTCAGCATGATCTTGTTTGAGCCGTGTAAAAATATTTGGAGCATCATAATTATTCGTTTCTCGTTGACTATACACCGTGGGCACACTGTGGATGCGTGGAGAAATAGAACCAATAAACCCTTTTTTAGCCAATTTATGCATAGCATTAATTGGAAGATACGTCTCACGGTCGCGAGTATGAGTTGTCTTTTTGTCCCATGCGAGGTGCTGATTATATAGGTTCTCCGGAACCTGATGGATAGGTCTCGACCAGACCTCTCTTATCGGAGGATTCTCGTCCGAATAATTTCCAGGTTCAGCCGAGGTTATAATGATTGCTATCTGCGCTTCATTCAATGGTTTTTGAAGTTTGGAAAATGGAGTTACGCTATTTTTTGCCCATTTATAATCGTTCTCATATCCTAATGCACGATAGTATAGGCGCGTGCGCTCCATATAATGAACAGGCTCATCGTTTTTTTTTCGCTTATTTCCCATAATAATAAATTACATCTTTTGACTTTTTTTGTTGAGCTAATCAATTTTTATTAAATATTTTATTTTCTGTTCCATCTTGACCCCACACTATTGAATTCACGAAATTATAATTTTCCATAAATCGGTCCAGGTCATTCTTTTTTTCGCTGTTTCCGTTAGGATCTTCAATCAATACAGATTTGAGCGTTTTGCTCGACAGAATATTATTGGCGCCCTTTAAAATTTCTTTTTCTATTCCATCAACGTCGATTTTTATGTGTGTGATATTTCTTATACCTTGGAGTTGGATCAAGTCGTCGAGTGAGAAAGATCCGGTTAAAATCGAAATTTTCGTTTTGTCATTTTTACTCATGGTAATTTCATTTCCAACTGACCCAGCTTGAGTGTTGCTTAAGGAGAAATTTGAAATTGAAGATTTTTTGGTAATTGGCATGGAAAGTGCGACAATTTTGTCGCTGAGCTTGTTCAAAATAATATTTCGGCATAAAACGTTGAAGGAAAAAGGGTTGGGTTCGATAGCATAAACTTTGGCAACTCCTTTTATTCCAGCCATCAATGAATATAGGCCAACGTTAGCTCCAATATCGACAAAAACATCAGTATTGGAAAACGAATTTATCCATTTGTTTGTTGCCGGTTCGCTGTCCGGTCCTGTTTTTGCCCAATATAAACTTGTCCGGTCAGGAACAAAGAGTTTTAGCCTTTCGCCATTAATTTGGATCTCATAAAATGGTTCAAGTAGCTTATACAAGCGAGACTTGCAGGTTAGCTGTTTCCAACGCGATAAAATAGAGGTAGTAATAGTAAATAAAAAATAAAAACAAGTAGATATAATTTTAGTCATATAACAAGAACTCCTATCCCATTTCTTTGATCATGTAAAAGGGTTTTGTTTTTAATAAATATTCAAAAATAAAAAAATATTTACGTGGTTAGTTTGGTAAAATGTTATTTTTTGATCGAAAACTGTTAACTATAGGGAGGTGAAAGTGAAATTTTTTTTGATCTCTTTATTCATTATTTGGCCATCATTTTCGTGGAGTAGTTCTCCCAACATTCAAACACCCGCACCTTTGATTTATCTCAGCGATAATTTAGATGAAAGTGCCGAATTGGGTTGGTGCATTGATACCATTGGCAGAGGTTTTGCTGAACGTTTGCATGCACATTCGTGTAAACCTCAAGGTGGCGACGTTCAATTTTTTTACCGAAAAGTAACAAAGCAAATTTTGTCTGCGACCTATTCTGAAAAATGTGTAGAGATCATTGGACCTATATTAAAGGGAGCGGCGCTTGGTTTACTTCAATGTAGTGTTAATTCATCTAAACAGAAATTTAAATATAAGAATAGAGAGTTTAGACCATTAAGTAATCCTCATTATTGTCTTGTCGTAGCCAAAAATAGTCGTTCGGCAGGACCTTTTATGGCCCGCAATTTGTATCTGGCCCCCTGTGATACTGTTGCTAAAAAGTACCGAAAGTGGATGATAAAAAGAAAGAAGTAAAAACTTCACTTCACCTGTGATATTAGAGTGGGATCAATCAATTTGTAGTATTTGGATTAATCTAACGATGATACCTTCCAAATTTTTAAAATGGAGGATAAATCTCGTTTTCAAATGAACCTAATATGATATTACCCAAAATCGACATTGACGGTATTTAGTTATTGGAATAAAAGCGAGATAATTTCTTGGGCTTTTTGATTGTTATAAGGATAGCTTCACAGCAAACATCTATTTGTAAAATGTATTCGAGAAAAAACAAAAAGTTGGTTAAGTAAAATCTTATGGAAAATTTACTTGTAGAATATTTGCCGATCCTGATTTTTATATTTCTAGCCTTAGGCATCGCCGCACTCATTCCAGTGTTCTCGTTGATCGTCGTGCCCCAAAAACCCGATTCTGCAAAACTCTCTTCTTATGAATGTGGTTTTGATGCTTTTGAAGATGCAAGAATAAAGTTTGACGTTCGCTTTTATTTGGTAGCTATTTTGTTTATTATCTTCGATCTTGAGGTGGCGTTTTTGTTTCCTTGGGCAATCACGCTTAACCAGATTGGGTCATTCGGGTTTTGGTCAATGGTAATATTCTTGGGTATTTTAACAGTAGGTTTTATATATGAATGGCGTAAAGGCGCGCTAGAGTGGGATTAATATATTTAGCATGATTAATACAAACCAGAACACTCTCGTTGAAGAAACTGAACACGAAGAATTGTTTGAACATATAACAGATCGGCTTAGCGATAAGGGCTTTGCAGTGACGAGTATTGATAATCTCGTAAACTGGGCCCGAAAAGGTTCTTTATGGCCAATGACTTTTGGCCTAGCTTGTTGTGCGATTGAAATGATGCATGCGTATATGAGCCGTTATGATTTGGATCGCTTAGGTGTGGTGCCTCGTCCAAGTCCCCGTCAGGCGGATTTAATAATTGTCGCTGGAACTTTAACAAACAAAATGGCACCTGCATTTCGTAAAATTTATGATCAGATGGCCGAGCCTCGTTATGTAATATCTATGGGTTCCTGTGCAAATGGTGGTGGCTATTATCATTATTCATATTCTGTAGTTCGTGGGTGCGATCGAGTTGTGCCTGTAGATGTTTACGTTCCTGGCTGTCCTCCAACGGCAGAAGCATTGGTTTATGGTATTCTACAATTACAAAAGAAAATTCATAGAACTGGTAAACTTTGGCGTTAAATAATAGGAATTCGTATAATTTAAAGATGGCTGATTTCCACTCTCATACACAGAACTTTTCAGATTTGGAAAATGTCGTCGTCAACGAACTTCAAGAATCTATCGTTTCGACTGAGATAATTCAGGGTGAATTAGTTTTAAATGCTGAACGCGATTCTATAGTGAAAGTTCTTACTTTTTTGCGGGATGACGCTAATTGCCAATTTAAGATGCTGATGGAACTTTGTGGTGTTGATTATCCAGAGCGCGAAAACCGTTTTGATATAGTGTATTGTTTGCTAAGCCTTTCTTTGAACCAGCGCGTTAGAGTAAAAGTACAAACAGATGCTACTTCAGCTGTACCGTCAGTAACTAATGTTTTTAGTTCAGCAAATTGGTGGGAGAGAGAAGCTTGGGACCTTTTTGGAATATATTTCTCTGATCATTCTGATTTGCGCCGTATTTTATCTGATTATGGCTTCGACGGTCATCCGTTGCGAAAGGATTTCCCCCTCACGGGTTATGTTGAGCTCCGTTATGATGACGAAAAGAAGCGTGTGATTTATGAACCAGTAAAGTTAAGTCAAGAATTTCGTCAATTCGACTTTTTGAGTCCTTGGGAAGGGGCTAATGCAATTCTGCCTGGTGATGAAAAAGTCAAAAAATCTTCTGAGACCCCTGATGAGGGTGAGTAATGTCAGAACAACAAATAAAAAATTTCACACTTAATTTTGGTCCCCAACATCCAGCTGCACATGGAGTATTGCGGCTCGTTTTAGAAATGGATGGTGAGGTTGTTGATCGAGCAGATCCCCACATTGGGTTGTTGCATCGAGGTACAGAGAAGCTAATTGAACAAAAAACTTATTTGCAAGCTGTTCCTTATTTTGATCGTCTAGACTACGTCGCACCACAAAACCAAGAACATGCCTTTGCCTTGGCTGTGGAAAAATTAGCTAGCATGGAGGTTCCTCCTCGAGGTCAGTATATTCGTGTAATTTTTGCTGAGCTCGGGCGTATTTTAAACCATACCTTTAACGTGTGTGCTTATGCTATGGATGTCGGAGCAATGACACCTATGCTTTGGGGGTTTGAAGAGCGAGAAAAATTAATGGAATTCTGTGAACGGGTAAGTGGCGCTCGTCTCCACATGGCATATTTTAGGCCAGGGGGGGTCACCATGGATTTGCCGGAGGGCTTGGCCGAGGACATTATGGACTGGGTTGAACATTTTCCCTCGATGGTTAACGATCTAGAAGGCTTGTTGACCGAGAATAGAATATTTAAACAAAGAACAGTGAATATTGGGATCATTACGGCTGAGCAAGCCATGGATTGGGGGTTTAGCGGACCCAACCTTCGAGCTAGTGGTATAGCTTGGGATTTGCGGAAAAGCCAGCCCTACGACGTTTATGATAAAATTGAGTTTGATGTACCGATCGCCAAACATGGCGATTGTTATGATCGTTATCTAATTCGCATCTATGAAATGTACGAGTCCCTAAAAATTATTAAGCAATGCCTAAACAAATTGCCACCTGGCCCGGTTTCGTGCGAAGACCATAAATTTAGCCCGCCTAGTCGCAATGACATGAAATATTCGATGGAAGCCTTGATCCATCATTTCAAGCTATTTACGGAGGGATATCATGTTCCATCGGGCGAGACTTATTCTGTGGTTGAAGCTCCAAAAGGTGAATTTGGTGTCTTTTTGATCGCTGATGGATCTAACAAACCCTATCGTTGCAAAATCCGAGCACCTGGATTTGCTCATTTACAAGCACTAGATTTGTTAAGCAAAGGTCATATGTTGGCTGATGTGGTTGCTAACATTGGTTCGTTAGATATTGTGTTTGGAGAAATTGATAGATGAGTAATATAAAATTTTCTCAACCAACTACCTTTAAGTTTAATTCTAAGGCTATGAAAATAGCTAAGCAGCATATTGCGAAATATCCTATAGGACGCCAAGCGAGCGCAGTAATGCCGTTATTGGAATTAGCGCAAAGGGAAAATGGGGGTTGGGTGCCGCGTGCCGCAATGGATTATATTTCGGATTTATTGGAAATGCCGAAGATAACTGTTTATGAAGTTGCAACCTTTTATACGATGTACAATCTTGAACCAGTCGGTAAATTTCATCTTCAGGTATGCACCAATTTGCCTTGTTGGCTTCGAGGTTCAGAAAAAATTATAAATATTTTAAAAGCAAATCTTGACATTTCAATCGGTGAGACAACAGAAGATAATTTATTTACATTCTCTGAAGTCGAATGTCTTGGAGCATGCGTTAATGCGCCCATGATGCAAATTAATGACGATTATTATGAAGATTTAGACGAAGACAGCGCTTTAAGTATAATTTCGGAGCTTCGCGCTGAAAAATTACCAAAAGCAGGTTCGCAAATAAATCGTAAGACTTGTGAACCGGTTGGTGGTCTGACGAGCTTAAAGGAATTTTCGGGAGACTAACCAGTGTTGAAAGATCAAGATCGCATTTTTACGAATATTTACGGCTACCAAGATTCATTTTTAGCCGGAGCAAAATCTAGAGGTGATTGGGATTGCACAAAAAATATATTGGGTAAGGGTCCCGATTGGATTATTGAAAATATTAAAGAGTCTGGTCTTCGCGGTCGTGGTGGTGCTGGTTTTAGCACTGGTTTAAAATGGTCTTTCATGCCTAAAGAGTCTGATGGTAGACCGCATTATTTAGTCGTTAATGCTGATGAAGGAGAACCCGGTACTTGCAAAGATCGAGAAATCATAAGACATGAACCCCATAAATTGATTGAGGGATGTTTAATCGCGGGATTCGCAATCGGGGCTAATGCGGCATATATTTATGTCAGGGGAGAGTTCTTTCGAGAAACAAAAGCTCTACAAAAGGCTCTCGATGAAGCATATGATTCAGGTCTGATAGGAAAAAATGCATGTGGATCTGGCTTTAACTTTGATTGTTATATTCACCGAGGCATGGGCGCGTATATATGTGGTGAAGAAACAGCTCTCATAGAAAGCCTTGAAGGGAAAAAAGGTCAACCTAGATTAAAACCACCGTTTCCAGCAAATGCTGGTCTCTATGGATGTCCTTCTACAGTAAACAATGTTGAGTCGATAGCCGTTACTCCGACGATTTTGCGGCGAGGGGCAAGTTGGTTTGCTGGATTTGGTCGTGCTAATAATACAGGAGTAAAATTGTTTAATATTTCTGGTCATGTTGAACAACCATGTACGGTTGAAGAAGAGATGAGTATACCTCTTAAAGAACTTATTGAAAAACATGCTGGCGGGGTTCAAGGTGGTTGGAAAAGTTTATTGGCTATTATTCCAGGAGGCGCATCAGTACCTTGTCTTCCTAAGTCAATTTGCGATTCAGTTTTAATGGATTTTGATTCTTTACGTGACCATCAATCTGGCTTAGGGACAGCTGCTGTGATGGTGATGGACAAAACTACTGATATTGTTGCTGCTATTGCTCGGCTTTCTAGATTTTATAAGCACGAAAGTTGTGGTCAATGTACGCCTTGTAGAGAAGGAACAGGTTGGATATCAAGGATGATGTCCCGCATGGTTACTGGCAATGCATCTGCAGATGAAATTGATCTTCTTGAAGAGGTGACCCGGCAAGTTGAAGGGCATACTATATGTGCGCTCGGTGATGCCGCTGCCTGGCCTGTACAAGGCTTGATCCGACACTTTCGGCCAGAGTTAGAGCTTCGAATTAAAGAAGCAAAAAAAAATGCAGCTGCTTAAGTTGGATAGATAGAATGCCAAAGCTAACAATTGATGGAATTGAAGTGGAAGTCGAAGACGGATTTACGGTTTTGCAAGCTTGTGAAGTTGCTGGCATAGAAGTTCCAAGGTTCTGCTATCATGAGCGTCTATCAATTGCTGGAAATTGCCGTATGTGCCTCGTGGAGATGGATCGCTCTCCTAAACCGATAGCTTCCTGTGCGATGCCAGCCGGCGAAGGAATGGTCATTACAACCAATTCAGATGAAGTTGTTAATGCTCGCAAGGGTGTGATGGAATTTCTTTTGATTAATCACCCACTCGATTGTCCAATTTGTGATCAAGGTGGGGAGTGTGATCTTCAAGATCAGGCGATGGGTTTTGGTCGAGACCGATCTCGTTATGCTGAGAGCAAGCGTGCTGTTAAAGACAAATATTTAGGACCTCTTGTGTCAACAGTAATGACACGTTGTATTCATTGTACTCGTTGCATACGCTTTGCCACAGAGGTGGCTGGTGTTCCTGAACTTGGAGCTACCGGTCGTGGCGAAAATATGGAGGTTGGAACATATGTCGAGAAAACACTCTCATCTGAATTATCTGGCAACATAATTGATTTATGTCCGGTCGGGGCACTCATTTCAAAACCCTATTCTTTTAATGCTCGGGCTTGGGAGCTCAAGAAAACAGAAAGTATCGATGTGATGGATGCAATTGGTTCTAATATCCGAGTTGATACTCGGGGAACAGAAGTTTTACGTGTGATCCCTCGAAACAATGATGATGTGAATGAAGAATGGATTTCAGATAAAGCTCGTTTTGCATACGACGGCCTTCGGCGTCAACGTTTAGACCGACCTTTTCGTCGCAAAAATGGCAAATTAGAAGTATGTAGTTGGGCTGAAGCTTTCGAATATATTGCAAAAAAAGTAAAAAGGGTTGATGGAAATAAAATAGCTGCAATTGCCGGAGATCAAGCTGATTGCGAAACGATGTATTCAGTTAAGCTACTTTTAGATAAATTAGGGTCTTCAAATGTTGATTGCCGTCAAGATGGAGCAAAAATCGGTAAAGGTTCGAGGGCGGGTTATCTATTTAATTCAAAAATTGTTGGAATTGATGAAACGGATGCTATTTTAATTGTCGGTTCGAACCCTCGCATCGAAAGTCCTGTATTGAATGCTAGAATTCGTAAGAGGTTTCTTCAAGGTGGGTTAAATGTAGCTTTGATTGGTGAAAAAGTTAATTTGACATACGATTATAAGTATTTAGGGGCAGGACCAGATACTTTGTTAGATGTAGTTTCTGGTTTAAATAAATTTTCTAAAGTTTTAAAAAAAGCCAAAAACCCAATGATTATTGTTGGCTCTAGTGTTTTGAGTCGAGCGGATGGTGAAGCAGTTTTGGGTTTGACGCGAAAAATAGCTGAAGACGCTGGTATGATATCAAAAGAGTGGAACGGCTTTAACGTTCTTCACACGGCAGCATCTCGCGTCGGAGGTTTGGATCTTGGTTTTGTACCAAAGAAAAATATTTTATTTGAGGAAATTAAAATTTTCTTTCTTCTTGGTGCGGATGAAATAGATATGAAAACTCTTGGTGATTCCTTTGTTGTTTATATTGGCCATCACGGCGATTTTGGGGCACATCGTGCCGATATTGTTTTACCAGGTGCCGCCTATACCGAAAAAAATGCCACTTACATAAATTTAGAAGGTCGGGTCCAGCGGACACAGGTTGCAACTTTACCTGTGGGAGAGGCTCGAGAAGATTGGTCGATTATACGAGCCTTGTCGGAAGAACTCAAAGCTACTTTGCCTTTCAATTCTCTGAATGAACTGAGATCGGAGATGATAAAAAATACTCCATCTCTAGCGAACATTGATAAGATAACGCCGGCAAAATGGGGGAAGTTTGGTAATAATGGAAAAATATCCAATACTGATTTTTTAAATAGCATGGAAAATTTTTTCATGACTGATCCAATTAGTCGAGCCTCTCTGACAATGGCTGCTTGCACAAAGGAAAAGCAAGAAAAAGTTGAAATGGGAAGTGAGAATGTTTGAAATTTGGGGATTAGATGTATGGCCTTTTATTTCAATTCTTTTGCAAGTTTTTGGAATTATTATTCCTCTATTACTTGGGGTAGCCTATCTCACTTACGCGGAACGGAAAGTTATTGCGGCAATACACTTGCGGCGTGGTCCAAATGTGGTTGGGCCATTTGGTTTATTGCAACCATTAGCTGACGGATTAAAGTTATTCTGCAAGGAAACTATAATACCGTCAGGTGCTAATCGCGTTGTTTTTGTTATGGCGCCAATGGTGACCTTTTCTTTAGCTTTAGTCGCTTGGGCTGTTATACCATTTGGCGAAGGTATGGTTATTGCCAACATTAATGTTGGAATTTTATATCTTTTTGCAATTTCATCGCTTGGTGTCTATGGCATTTTAATGGCGGGGTGGGCGAGCAATTCCAAATATGCTTTCTTGGGGGCGATCCGCTCTGCAGCTCAAATGATTTCTTACGAAGTGTCGATGGGTTTTATCATTATTACTGTATTGCTGGTTGCTGGGTCATTGAATCTTTCGGATATTGTGAACGCACAAAAAGAGAGTATTTGGTTCATATTTCCTTTATTTCCAATGTTTATTATCTTTTTTATTTCAACTTTCGCTGAAACCAACCGTCACCCTTTTGATTTACCTGAAGCCGAGGCAGAGCTGGTTGCTGGTTATAATGTTGAGTATTCGGCAATGACATTTGCCCTTTTTTTTCTAGGAGAGTACGCCAATATGATACTAATGTGTTCTATGACAACAATTTTGTTTTTGGGTGGTTGGTTGCCTCCCGTTGATATAGCTCCATTTAATTGGCTTCCGGGACCTCTTTGGTTTATTATTAAGATCTGTTGTTTGCTTTTTATTTTTCTTTGGGTGCGCGCAACTTTTCCGCGGTATCGCTATGATCAACTTATGAGGCTTGGATGGAAAGTTTTTTTACCCATTTCATTAGCATCAGTAGTTGTGGTGGCTGGCGTGGTTCAGGCATTTGATATTGCACCATTGAAACATCTAGCATTGAAGTAGAAGTGGGGGAAGTTTACTAATGGGCGCAATTGACCAAGGATTTAAGTCTATTTTTCTTGCCGAGCTTTTACATGGTATGCTGCTCACTTTAAAGTATTTTTTCAAACCTAAAGTCACACTCAATTACCCTTATGAAAAGGGTCCTTTAAGCCCGCGTTTTAGGGGTGAACACGCTTTAAGACGTTATCCAAATGGTGAGGAGCGTTGTATTGCTTGCAAGTTATGTGAAGCAATTTGTCCTGCTCAAGCGATAACTATTGAAGCAGAGCCCCGCGAAGATGGAAGTCGTCGGACAACGCGTTATGACATTGATATGGTAAAATGTATTTATTGCGGCTATTGCGAGGAATCGTGCCCTGTTGATGCAATTGTTGAAGGCCCAAATTTTGAGTTTGCTACTGAAACAAGAGAGGAATTGCTCTATGATAAAAACAAACTTCTTGATAATGGAGATAGATGGGAAACAGAACTTGCCGCTCGGTTAGAATTAACTGCGCCATATAGATAGGAGCATAAAAATGGTTTTTGCCGCTTTGGCGTTCTACTTGTTTTCTTCGGTGGCTGTTTTTGCAGCTATATTTGTGATTACTAGCCGAAATCCCGTCCACTCGGTTTTATTTCTAATATTAGTTTTTTTTAATTCTGCCGGTTTGTTTGTTCTTTTAGGGGCAGAATTTTTGTCGATGATTTTAATTGTTGTTTATGTTGGAGCCGTTGCTGTTTTATTTATGTTTGTTGTGATGATGCTTGATATAAGTATTACTGAAGTTCGTGATCGTTTTCTACATTATTTGCCTCTTGGAGCGTTAATTGGATTTATATTGTTAATGGAACTTGGGGTGATTGTTGGCAGTTGGACATTTACTCCTGATGTTGAAAAAAACTTTATAATTCAGCCTATACGCGATCAATTAACAAATACTGAGGCCATTGGGAATATTGTTTACACCCATTATATCTATTATTTTCAGACTGCTGGTTTGATACTTTTAGTTGCCATGATTGGAGCGATTATTTTAACCCATCGTACAAGGACTGACGTATTGAAACAAAATGTTGGTGATCAGCTTTCTCGAAACCCAAGTAACACCATTGAAGTTAAAAAGATTGAATCAGGAAGCGGTGTATAATGCTTGAAATAGGCTTGTCTCATTATTTGATTCTCGCTTCGATTCTTTTCACAATCGGTATATTTGGTATTTTTCTAAACCGAAATAATGTAATAGTTATCTTAATGGCTATCGAATTAATTTTGCTATCCGTTAACATCAACTTTGTTACTTTTTCCTCTTTTCTGGGCGATATATTTGGCCAGATATTTTCTTTATTCATTTTAACGGTTGCCGCAGGTGAAGCGGCAATCGGTCTGGCAATATTGATTGTTTTTTTCCGAAATCGTGCAAACATTGAAGTTGAAAACGCTAACTCGATGAAAGGTTAAGCTGGCAATGTACTTAGCCGCTATATTTTTGCCATTATTTGGTAGTTTGATTGCAGGCGTCCTTTCTTTTACTGGTTTAGCGTTTAAGGAAGATAGAGCTCAAAAAGAGAAAAGTCGTATAGATTTGATTTCTGTAATTGTTACTTGTGCTGCTATGGTGTCAGCAGCATTAGCAGCAGTTTTGGTTTTTTTTGACGCTGTCTTTAATGGACAAAATCCAGAAGTTGAACTCTTTCCTTGGGTTATTTCAGGCACACTTGAATTTTCTTGGGCAGTTAAGGGGGATACACTTTCAGTTTTGATGGTCGCGATGGTAACGGTAGTTTCATCAATGATCCATATTTATTCTATTGGCTATATGGCTCATGATAAATCTATCCCTCGTTTTATGGCTTATTTAAGTTTATTTACCTTTTTTATGTTGATGCTAGTTTCTTCAAATAATCTTGTTCAAATGTTCTTTGGTTGGGAAGGAGTAGGCTTAGCTTCTTACCTTTTAATTGGTTTTTGGCATACTCGAGAATCCGCGAACAAAGCAGCCATTAAAGCATTTATTGTTAACCGAGTAGGTGATCTTGGCTTTGCCATTGGAATTTTTATTTTGTTTTTTCTTTTTGATAGTGTTGAGTTTGATGCAATTTTTGAATTGGCTGAGGAAAAATCCTCGGCTACAGTTGAGATTTTTTCTTCAAAATTTCATGCACTTACATTAGCTTGTCTGTTATTATTTGTTGGGGCTATGGGCAAATCGGCACAGCTAGGTTTTCATGTATGGTTGCCAGATGCTATGGAAGGCCCTACGCCTGTATCTGCGTTGATTCATGCTGCAACGATGGTTACTGCCGGGGTTTTCATGGTTGTTCGGTTATCACCACTTTTCGAATATTCGGAAACAGCTTTGGCTGTAGTAACAATAGTAGGTGCTTCAACAGCAATTTTTGCTGCAACAGTTGCTTGCGTTCAAAATGATATAAAGAGGGTAATTGCCTATTCCACATGCTCGCAACTGGGTTATATGTTTTTTGCCTTGGGTGTGTCGGCTTATTCGGCTGGTATGTTTCATTTAATTACTCACGCTTTTTTTAAATCGCTTTTATTTTTAGGAGCAGGAGCAATTATTCATGCAATGTCAGATGAGCAGGATATGCGTAAAATGGGAGGGCTTGGTAGATTAATTCCAGTTACATATGTTTTTATGTGGATCGGTAGTTTAGCTCTTGCGGGCATATGGCCGTTTTCCGGTTTTTTCTCAAAAGATATAATCCTTGAAGCTGCTTGGGCTTCTGAAACGTTTGTTGGTAAATATGCTTTTTGGTTAGGGATTTTTGTCGCTTTCCTAACAGCGTTTTATTCATGGCGTCTTATCATTTTAACCTTCCATGGTAATTCCCGAGCAGATGAAACTACTTTGGCTCATGTACACGAGTCGCCTCCCATAATGATATTGCCTTTATGTTTTCTAGCGTTAGGCGCTTTATTCATTGGAGTTTTTTCTAATGAGTATTTTATAGGCAAACATGCGGTTGAATTTTGGGGTAATTCTATCCTTGTTCTAGATAGTCACCGAAGTCTTGTGAATGCACATCTTGTTCCGATTTTTATAAAATTTTTACCTATGACATTTGGTTTGGCCGGAATAGCGTTTGCTTACCTGATGTATTTTTTTGCCCCTGGGTTGCCCGTTGCGCTTTCATCCGGTTTCCAGGGCCTACATAGATTCTTATTAAATAAATGGTATTTTGATGAGGTTTATGAAAAATTTCTAGTTAAACCGGCATTTGAAATAGGTCGCAACTTATGGAAAGCCATAGATGGGGCGCTGATTGATGGGGTTGGTCCCAATGGAATTGCTGCGGCTGTGCGTGTCCTTGCTCGGCGAGCAGGAGCGATTCAAACCGGATATATGTATCATTATGCCTTTGTAATGTTACTAGGAGCAGTAGTCTTTATCACTTGGTTTTTGGTGCGGGGTTAGATCTAATGACCGATTTTTCTTGGTTGTCAGTCGTGACATTTGCCCCACTCGTTGGTGTTTTTTTTATTTTACTTATCAGGGGAGGTGAAGAAATAACTGCGCGTAATGCGCGTCGCATCGCGCTTTGGACATCAATAGTTACGTTCATTGTTTCTCTGGGTATTTGGTTCAATTTTGATGTTTCGTTTTCAGGGTTTCAATTTGTTGAAAAAGTAGTTTGGGTACCAAGTCTAAATTTATCTTATCATATGGGTGTTGATGGTATCTCTATGTTTTTTGTTATTCTATCAACATTTTTAATTGTTATTTGTATTCTCGCGAGTTGGGTGTCTATCACGGACCGTGTTAAAGAGTACATGATTGCGTTTTTAGTTTTAGAAACGTTCATGGTGGGCATGTTTTCATCTCTTGATTTGATACTTTTTTATGTTTTTTTTGAAGGCGTCTTAATTCCTATGTTCATAATAATTGGTGTCTGGGGAGGACCTCGGAGAAACTATGCTGCGTATAAATTTTTTCTTTATACGTTAGCTGGTTCCGTCCTTATGCTGATAGCTATTTTAACCATGGTAACAGAGGCCGGTACTTCAGATATGACTATTTTGTTAAAATACAACTTCCCGGTAACGTTACAAACATGGCTTTGGCTGGCTTTTTTCACCTCATTCGCCGTTAAGGTCCCTATGTGGCCTGTTCATACCTGGTTGCCGGATGCTCACGTTGAGGCGCCTACTGCTGGATCAGTTATATTGGCGGGAGTTCTTTTGAAATTCGGTGGTTATGGATTTTTACGGTTTTCGTTGCCGATGTTTCCACTTGCCTCGGCAGACTTCACACCACTGATTTTTACAATTAGCGTTATAGCCATTATTTACACCTCACTTGTCGCTCTGGTGCAAGAGGACATGAAAAAGTTGATTGCATATTCTTCGATTGCCCATATGGGGTTTGTTACTATCGGTGTTTTTAGCGCTAATTCACAGGGTATAGAAGGAGCCATCATTCAGATGTTAAGTCATGGCATTATATCTGCCGGGCTATTTCTGGTCGTTGGGGTCGTTTATGATCGAATTCATAGCAGGGAAATTGGTTCCTATGGGGGTCTTGTTAGTCGAATGCCAAAATATGCTTTAATTTTCCTGATTTTGATAATGGCCTCGATTGGATTGCCAGGTACAAGTGGTTTCGTAGGAGAGTTTCTAGTCTTGATTGGAGCCTTTAAGACTAATGCTTTGGTAGCAGCTTTTGCGACTACGGGGTTAGTTCTTGGCGCGGCTTATATGTTGTATCTATATCGTCGTGTTATTTTTGGGGCTTTTGTTAAAGAAAACTTGAAAAACATTATGGATGTTAATGCCCGCGAAATTGCTATTTTTTCTCCATTAGTTTTAGCTGTAATCATCATGGGTATTTATCCTTCTTTATTTTTAGATGTGATCCATGTTTCAGTAGAGGACCTCATTGAAAGATATCAATTTTCTGTTGCAAGCGCACAAGATATTTCTAGTGTTGAACGGTTGAATAAAGGATTTTAACTATGCCATTAGCCGTTGTGCCCGATTTAACACCAGCTTTACCGGAAATCGTTCTTGCAGTTTCTTTAATGTTTCTTTTAATGCTTGGTGTTTTTGCGGGAGATAACACTAGAGCTCGAATAACATCGTATGGATGTATTATAGTGCTCATTATAGTTATTTCACTGATGTTTTTTTCGATGAATGGATCTAGTTCCACTTTTGGTGGCGTTTTTATAGTTAATGAATTCACTGTTTACATAAAAACCTTTGTTCTTATTTCTGCGATCTCTGTTATCATTATTTCTAGGGAGTACCTTAAAACACAATCTATAAGGCATTTTGAGTTTCCAATTCTCATAGGCATGGCGACACTTGGGATGTTGATGATGATTTCATCCAATGATTTCCTCGCTCTTTATCTTGGTGTTGAACTTCAAAGCCTTTCTCTTTATGTGATTGCAACTTTTCAGAAAGATAGCGCTCGATCTGCAGAATCTGGTTTAAAGTATTTTATATTAGGAGCTCTATCCTCGGGCTTGATGCTTTATGGCATTTCTTTGATTTATGGTTTTGCAGGTTCGACCAGCTTTAATTCCTTGGCTGAAGTGTTTGATAATTTGGATGGAGAATTCCCGTTCGTCGGTATAGTTGTCGGTCTCGTTTTCATTATAACCGGATTTGCTTTTAAGGTTTCAGCAGTACCTTTTCATATGTGGACACCAGATGTTTATGAAGGCGCTCCGACACCTGTCACGGCCTTTTTTTCATTATCACCGAAAATAGCAGCTATGGGCTTGTTTGTTCGAACAATGATAGAACCGTTTGGCGATCTTGATGATCAATGGCAGCAGATTATAATTTTGATGTCTGTTGCTTCAATGGGCTTCGCCGCTTTTGCTGCGATTAATCAAAAAAATATTAAACGAATGATGGCTTATAGTTCTATTGGACATATGGGCTTTGCCTTAATCGGTCTAGCAGTTGCCGGAGTGGCGGAGGAAATTACTATTCGTAGCCATGGAATAAAGAGTATGTTGGTGTATCTCGGTATTTATGTTTTCATGAACCTTGGCACGTTTTCGTGTATATTGTTAATGAAAAGAAATGGCCGTTTTTTAGAATCTATCGATGATTTAGCAGGATTATCGAAAACTAAACCAGGTTTGGCGATGATTTTCTCAATTTTTATGTTTTCAATGGCTGGCATTCCTCCACTCGCTGGTTTTCTTGGAAAACTTTATGTCTTTGAGGCTGCGGTGCTTGCCGAGTTATACGGGCTAGCAATTATTGGTGTGGTTAGTAGCGTAATTGGTGCTTTTTATTACATCCGGATAGTAAAGGTTATGTATTTTGACCGTTCTAGTGAAGAACTTGATCCGACTATTAGCTTGGAAATAAAATCAGTGCTGATAGTGACAGGTTTTGTAATTATATCTTTGATATTATATCCAGCGCCTTTGTTTAGTAGTGCGGAGCAAGCTGCAACGGCACTTCTTCTACGATAAGCCATGTCCAAATCTTTCAATTTACCTAATGGATATAACTTGATAATTCTGGATTCTGTTGACAGTACAAATGAGGAAGTTAAACGTCGAGCTGTTCAAAATGCTAATGAAGGTCTAGTTGTTTGGTCAAAAACACAAACTTCAGGAAAGGGTCGAAATCATAGGGAATGGGTCTCAAACCTAGGAAATTTGTATATTTCAGTTTTGTTTCGTCCGAATTGTAATTTGTTCAGAGCTGCTCAATTAAGTTTTATCCCTGTAATTGCTGCTCATAATACTTTAGAGCATCTGTTAGGAGTGCTAACTGAATTAAAATACAAATGGCCGAATGATCTGCTATTAAAAAAAAAGAAAATTGGGGGTACTCTGTTAGAAGCTGGATCTGATCAAAAATCTTGGGCTAATTGGGTGGTCTTAGGTTTTGGTTTAAACTTAAAACATTTTCCTACTAGCACTATTTATCCTGCTACTAGTATTAAAGATGAATTGGATAATGAATTAGAAATAAAAGAAGTTGTTGAAATATATATTCAGAATCTGGCTCAATTATACTCTGTTTGGCAGGATAAGGGGTTTGAACCTCTGCGCAAAAAATGGCTTGCCAGAGGACATATGATTGATGATGTATTGCAAATTAATTTTGGCCGTGAAAAGATTTCTGGTTTTTTTCGTACCGTAGACGAGAAGGGATCACTTATAATTAAGACCAATGATGGCTCGCGTCGACTGTCGGCTGGAGAAGTATACTCGCTGCCCATAACAGGAGAATTTTAGGTGTTACTAGCAATAGATTCAGGTAATACTAATATCGTATTTGCCATTTTTGATGATGATGGTCAATTGCGGTGTGAGTGGCGTGCTGCATCTGACGTCAATCGAACAGCAGATGAGTTTGCTGTTTGGCTTGACCAATTGATGCAAAGTGAGAAACTTGTTCGAAATGATATTACATCTGCTATCTTAGCTACAGTAGTTCCTGCTAATTTAACCCACTTAAAAAGTCTCTGTACGCGTTATTTTGACTGTGAGCCCCTTGTTGTTGGAGAGCCAAACGTTCAATTGGGAATTGATATTCTTATTGATAATCCTAGCGAATTAGGAGCTGATCGTTTGTGCAACGCCGTTTTTGCGAATGAATACCATAGTGGCCCCGTTACTGTTATTGATTTTGGGACGGCCACATCGTTCGATATAATTGACGCCGAAGGTAACTATAAAGGGGGTATTATATCTCCCGGCATTAACTTGTCACTTGAGGCTCTTCACATGGGGGCGGCTCAATTGCCGCGAGTAGCAATTGAAAAACCAAGAAATATAATTGGTACTGGAACCGTCTCTGCCATGCAGTCGGGGATATTTTGGGGTTATGTAAGTATGATAGAAGGAATAACCCATCGCATAAAAATCGAAATTGGTGAAGAAATGAAATTTATTGCTACCGGTGGACTTGCCTCTATTTTTTCAGACGCGACCGATGCAATAGATCATTGGGAGGAAAACCTTACCTTAAGGGGGTTGCTAACCATATACCGGCGAAATCAAACTTAATGATAAAAAGTCAAATAATGAAAGAGGAACTCCTTTTCATTCCGCTTGGTGGCGCCGAAGAAATAGGATTGAATTTCAATCTTTATGGCTTTGGGACGCCCGAAAATCGTAATTGGATTATAATAGACATGGGGATAACGTTCGGCGATGATACTACGCCGGGAATTGACATTATACTTCCGGATCCTCAATTCATATACGAGCGGAAGGATCAACTTGCTGGTATTATATTAACGCATGGACATGAAGACCACTTGGGAGCAGTTCCATATTTGTGGGATAAATTACGGTGTCCTGTTTTTGCAACCCCATTCACGTCCGCATTGCTACGGTCGAAACTTGAATTTATCGACGGTGCTAAAGATATTGAGATAATTGAAGTGCCTTTGAAAGGAAATTTTGTTGTTGGGCCGTTTTCGATTGAGCTTTTGACACTTACTCATTCAATGCCAGAACCAAATGCATGTATCATTCGTTCACCGTTAGGCACAATTTTTCATACTGGCGATTGGAAATTTGATCCCGATCCGGTAGTAGGGCCAATTTCTGATTTTGATGCGCTGAAGTCTCTAGGAGATGAGGGTGTTTTGGCTGTAATTGGAGATTCGACCAATGTATTTGTTTCTGGTTCCTCTGGTTCAGAGGCTACCATCCTAAAAAACTTGGCTAAATTTATTGGTGAATCCTCGGGTCAGGTAGCAGTAGCTTGTTTTGCTTCTAACGTTGCCCGGTTAAAAACTATATTTGATGCCGCTTCGGTTAATGGGCGGTCGGTATGTTTAGCAGGGCGATCATTGTGGAGAATTAATGCAGCAGCACGACAAACTGGTTATCTTACGGACCTTCCCCCCTTCCTTGAAGTTGAAGAAGCCCTAGATATTTCAAAGGAGCAAATTCTCTATATTTGCACGGGAAGTCAAGGCGAGCAAAGGGCAGCTCTAGCGCGTATCGCAGCCAATAATCATCGTTACATTAAGTTTGGCAAAGGAGACACCGTAATATTTTCTTCCAGAATTATTCCGGGTAATGAGTTATCAATTTCTCGATTACAGAATAAGTTAGTCCAAAATGATGTACGGGTCATTAATGATACGAATGGTGATATTCATGTGTCAGGTCATCCTGCAGAAGATGAATTGATTGAAATGTATCAGTACATCCACCCCCAAATTGTCGTACCAGTTCATGGTGAAACTCGCCACCTTAAAAAACATGCAGAGATTGCGAATAAATGCCAAGTCCCTGAGACTGTTCTTGTAAAAAATGGCTCAATAGTCAAATTGGCCCCAAATAAGGCTCAAATCATTGGAGAGGCCCAGGTAGGACGTCTTTCCATCGATGGATCAAGAATTATTTCTCTTGAAAGTAATGTAATTAAAGATCGTAATCGTATTTTATACAATGGAGTGGTAGTCTTAAGTTTAGTTCTAGATCGAACTGGAAAAATTTTGGATATGCCGCAATTAACAACATATGGTTTAATTAGAGAATGCGAGTTAGTAGGTTCGTTGAAAAAAATCTCCGATGAAATCAATGTTGAGTTGAATCTATTGAGCGATGATGAAATTATTGATGATTTAATAGTTAAGGAAATGACCCGCATCATTGTGCGCCGTCATTTTAAAGATCAATATAAGAAGCGTCCATTAACTTCAATCCATTTGATCCGAGTGAATGATCGTATCTAGTTTGTTCTATTAATAACGCACTCATTTTTTTGGATCAATTTGTAATTTTTTTAATAATATAATCGAATGTTTAATTTAAATTATTAATAGGTAGAAATTATTGCATGCCAAACTATTGTGAGATCGCGCCGGGGCATCCTTATCATGGTCCTTATCATGATAAGGAATATGGATTTCCTGTTGAGGATGAGTCAGTATTATTTGAACGTTTATCTTTAGAAATTTTTCAAGCAGGATTATCTTGGTTGGTCGTTTTGAAAAAACGCCAGGGTTTGAATGCTGCTTTCAAAAATTTTAATGTAGATAAAGTTGCGGAGTTTGATAATTCAGATATTGAACGATTAAAAAGTGATTCGTCAATTATTCGTAATAAATTGAAAATTAGAGCCATAATTTTTAATGCTAAGTCGATTGATTCAATCCGGCTTTCACACGGTGGTTTTGCAAATTGGTTGTCTCAAAAGAAACCACTAAGTAAAGAGGATTGGTGTAAAGAGTTTAAGCAAAATTTTAAATTTATGGGTGAAGAAATAATTGGTGAATTTTTGATGAGCATAGGTTATTTAAAAGGTGCACATCATGAAAGTTGTCCGATTTACAAAAGAATTGAATCTTTGGGTCCAGTTTGGCTAAAAAACAAAATTTAAATATATTTGAGATTTACACTAAACATTTGAAACGAACGTATTTATCAATTTTAGAACAATTTTCGTGTTTACTATAGCAAGAGATTTCAAAGGAGCAGTTTTGATTGCGTGTTTATTTTATCAAAATAATTTTTAGTATTGTAGCAGTAGTAGGTTCAAATGCTAATGGGGCGTCTGTAATAATGGGGTTGGGCGATTGTCAATCGTTACTGAAACATCATGCGAAATCTGGCGTTAATTATGAAGCTGGCTTTGATGTTCGGGGCAAAAAAGTCAAAACGGTTGATTATACAGGAGAGCGGCAATCAAGAGTTCAGGAGGCTGTGTCTTTTGACATTGCCATTGATATAGCTGAAAAATATAACCTAACTACAAAAGGCCTAAATGCAAAAATGATGGTGGCTACCCTAAAAATTAAGAATGGAAAGGTTTTCCTAAACAATCATTTGCTGTCTAAAGGCGACGAGGCTGAATTAAAAGCTAGATGCCATTCAATATTTAACGTGAATTAATATGGTTATAGACTTTCCAACCTAGGTTGCATAGGATCCCACAGGGATACAATCTCCACTAATAAGAAAATTAAGGTACTTCATGCGGCTTACTAATTTTTTTCTACCAACAATTAAAGAAAATCCTAAGGAGGCTCAAATTGTCTCTCATAAATTGATGCTAAGGGCAGGAATGATACGACAGTCTAGCGCAGGAATTTATTCATGGCTACCTTTAGGGTTTCGCGTATTAAAAAAAATTGAACAAATTATACGCGAAGAGATGGACCGTGCGGGGTGCCAAGAACTTTTGATGCCAACAATTCAGCCTGCCGAAATATGGCGTGAAAGCGGACGTTATGATGACTATGGAAAGGAAATGCTTCGAATAATTGATCGACATGATCGTGAAATGTTATATGGACCGACTAATGAGGAAATGATTACTGAAATTGTTCGCTCTTCGATACGTAGCTACAAAGACTTGCCAAAAAATCTATACCACCAACAATGGAAGTTTCGTGATGAGGTTCGTCCACGTTTTGGAATTATGAGAGGCAAAGAATTTTTGATGAAAGACGCATATTCCTTTGATTTAAACAAAGAATGCGCAATCAACTCGTACAATAAGATGTTCATCGCATACCTTCGTACATTTGCTCGTATGGGCCTGAAGGCCATCCCGATGCAAGCCGATACGGGCCCTATAGGAGGTGACTTAAGCCATGAATTCTTAGTTTTAGCTGAAACCGGAGAGTCAGAGGTTTTTTGCCACAAGGATATTCTTGATTTTGATGTACCTGGTTCGGACATCAACTATGATTCTGATCTTCAATCTATTGTTGATAAATGGACATCGCTTTATGCAGTTACTGATGATAAAGCTGATGCAGTTAAACATGCTGAAATAGGGGTAAACCTTTTGTCAGCAAGAGGTATTGAGGTAGGCCATATTTTCTATTTCGGAGATAAATATTCTAAAGCAATGGGAGCTAGCGTTGTTGGCCCGGATGGGGAGGATATTATTTTAGAAATGGGTTCATATGGTATTGGGGTATCTCGCCTAGTTGGAGCAATCATTGAAGCTAGCCATGACACTAATGGGATTATTTGGCCAGAATCAGTGTCTCCTTATAAAGTCGGTATTATAAATCTTCGAGTTGGTAATAATGACTGTGATGTTGCTTGCGACGAAATTTATGTAAGAATGCAAGAACAAGGTGTAGAGATTCTTTATGATAATCGAAGTGAGAGTGTTGGAGCTAAGTTTGCAGATATGGACTTGATAGGTCTCCCCTGGCAATTAATAGTAGGACCCCGGGGATTAAAAGAAGGTAAAATTGAATTAAAAAATAGGGCATCAGGTAAGAAAGAAGATCTTTCCATTGAAGATGCACTACAACATTTAGCTGGATAGGATAGTATAATGTTTTCTTCTTTCGAATGGATGCTCGCTATTAGATATTTACGAGCACGTCGTCAGGAGGGTTTTATCTCAGTAATAGCATGGTTTTCACTCCTTGGTATTATGCTGGGTGTTGCAACATTGATTATTGTTATGTCAGTAATGAATGGGTTCAGGCAGGAATTGCTGACACGCATATTAGGAGTGAATGGTCATCTAAGCGTTTATGGAAATAGTCATAAACTTCTAAATTATAATGATCTATCAATTCAAATATCAAGGATAAATGGCGTAGTTAAAGTGACCCCGATGATTGAAGGTCAGGTAATGGCCAGCGCAAATAATCAAGCTAAAGGAGTTGTGGTTAGAGGATTATCTCAAACTGATATTAAGGCTCGCAAGATTTTGGCCAATAATATTGAGTGGGGTTCTCTTGACCAATTTAAAGGAAATAATTCGGTCGTTCTTGGTTATCGCATGGCCCAGAAATTGAACTTGAAGATTAATGAGAAAATATTGTTAATTTCACCGAAAGGTAATGTAACTGCTTTTGGCACGGTTCCACGTATGAAATCATATAAAGTGGTTGGGATTTTTAAAGTTGGGATGCATGAATATGATAGTAGTTTTATCTTTATGCCTTTGAGGGCAGCTCAAATATATTTTAAATATCCAGAAGCAGTTAGCTACTTGGATATAACTATCAAAGAACCTCATCAAGCATCTGTGATGGCTATTAAAATTTCGGACTCTATTCGGAATAAGGGGCGAATTTTTGATTGGCAACAATCAAATGCTAGTTTTTTTAATGCAATTCAAGTGGAACGAAACGTAATGTTTCTCATTTTGACACTAATAATTATAGTTGCAGCATTTAATATCATTTCAAGTTTAATTATGCTTGTTAAAGATAAGGGAAGAGACATAGCGATCCTTCGTACTATGGGTGCTACTCGTGCAATGATTATGCGAGCTTTCTTGATTTCAGGAGCGAGTATTGGTGCGATTGGAACGTTTGCAGGGTTTGGACTTGGGGTTGCTTTTTCAGTTAATATAGAAAAGATACGTCAATTTTTAGAGGGTTTTACGGACACGGACCTGTTTGCTGCAGAAATTTATTTTCTTTCAAAACTGCCCGCAGTTATAGATCCCAAGGAAGTTACTTTGGTAGTCTTAATGGGCTTAGGCCTTTCTTTTTTAGCTACAATTTATCCCTCTTGGCGAGCTGCGCGTCTGGATCCCGTAGAAGCCTTACGTTATGAATAATACGGTTTTAGAACTACGAGGGATCGTGCAAAAATTTGACCAAGGTGAAACACATTTGGAAGTTTTGCGGGGAATTGATTTTGAATTAAGATCGGGTGAAATTGTAGCTTTGGTGGGTCCGTCAGGTTCGGGTAAATCAACCTTATTACAGATTGCAGGACTGCTGGAGCAAGCAAGTATTGGTGAGATTCTTATTAATGGTGTAAGTACAAAAGATTTAGATGATGATCGTGTGACAGGCATTCGCCGAAAAGAAATTGGTTTTGTATATCAATATCATCATTTGCTTACTGAGTTTTCGGCTAAAGAAAATATCATTATTCCACAGATAATTTCCCGGGTTGACAAAAAAACATCGAATAAGCGGGCAGATTTTCTTTTAGATATTTTGAGCTTATCAAATAGGGCAAGTCATAGGCCAGCTAAATTATCTGGAGGAGAACAACAGCGCGTTGCTATCGCCCGTGCTATGGCCAATAAACCGACAGTCCTTTTAGCAGATGAACCAACCGGAAATTTAGATTCAATTACAGCAGATTCTGTATTTCAATTAATGGCTGATCTCGTCCATGATTCTGGAGTTGGAGCCCTCATTGCTACACACAATTCCGACTTTGCAAGCCGTATGGATCGGATCGTACGGTTGGAAGGGGGTTTATTAGTTGGTGCCTAAGGGTTCTTAGGGGTTATATGACCGACAATTCAGAAAAAAATTATTTTTCATATTTTCCGGGTTACTGTTTTAATCCTAAGGCTTGTCTACTTATCCAAAAGAATCGTTTTATAAACAAATATAATAGTATTTGCTATTAATGAGTGACTTTACTCATAGAATCGTGAAAGACTTACAGACATGTCTCATGCTGATTTCATACATCTCAGGGTTCATTCGAGTTATTCCCTCCTCGAGGGAGCCTTAAAAATAAAAGACCTCGTTGCTCGTTCCAAAGAGTTAGGGATGCCCGCTTTGGCGATTACCGATACAGGTAATTTATTTGGCGCACTTGAGTTCTCTTCGGAGTGTCTCAATGCAGGTATTCAGCCAATCATAGGTACTCAATTAGATGTCACGGCATTTCAGCCTATCCCTGATAATGAGAACGTTAAGTCGGAGAATTTTCAAGCTGCAACACAAAATCCTGATCAAATTGTTTTGCTGGCAAAAAATAATATTGGCTATAAAAATATTTTAAAACTTGTAAGCGATTATCATCTTATGCCCGATGGAAATGGTGATCCTCGCATTTCGATCAAATCTTTGGGTCTTTGTAACGAAGGGATCATCGCTCTAACGGGAGGGCCCAAAGGTGGGATAGGGCGATTACTTGGGGAAGGTAAATATGACGCAGCGGAAGAATTACTTATTACATTAAAAAAAATTTATAATGATAGGCTATACATCGAGATACAACGCCATAATTTGGAAATAGAAAAAAAAATAGAAGGAACCCTAATAAACCTAGCGTACAAACATGACTTGCCCTTGATCGCAACAAACGAATGTTTTTTTAATACTGAAGATTTTTACAATGCTCACGATGCTTTAATTTGTATTTCGGCAGGAGCATATGTAGATCAGTCCAAACGCAGACGATTAACGCTCGAACATCGTTTTAAAACTCCATCTGAAATGCGTTCTCTATTTGCTGATCTTCCCGAGGCTATCGATAATACAATTATAGTTGCTAAGCGCTGTTCTGTGATGGCTGAGGCACGCGATCCTTTATTGCCTAGAGCTCCTCGCGAAAAAGAGAATGGTAATTTATCGGATGATGAAGTGCTGCGGACTCTTTCAAGTGAAGGCCTTGATAAACGTCTAAAAAATCAAATTTATAACGAAAAAATGGATGAAGCTAATAAAAAAAGTATTAAAAATAATTATAAGGAACGTTTGAACCACGAATTAGCTATTATTAAAACTATGGGTTTTTCCGGTTATTTTTTAATTGTTGCCGACTTTATTCAATGGTCAAAAAAACGTGACATTCCGGTTGGTCCGGGTCGAGGGTCTGGAGCTGGTTCAGTTGTAGCTTGGGCTTTGACAATCACTGATCTTGATCCAATTCGATTTGGATTATTGTTCGAGCGTTTTCTGAATCCCGAACGGATTTCAATGCCTGATTTTGACATTGATTTTTGCCAAGAAAGGCGTGATGAAGTAATCCGTTATGTTCAGGACAAATATGGTAATGATCGTGTAGCTCAGATAATTACTTTTGGAACGCTCCAACCTAGGGCCGCGTTAAGGGATGTCGGGCGTGTCCTTCAGATGCCATATCCCCAGGTGGATCGTATTTGTAAATTAGTACCGAACAATCCAACGGCACCCGTAACTTTGCAAGAAGCCATCAATGGTGAACCTGCATTGCAAGAAGAAATTAAAAACGATTTAGGTGTTTCTAAGCTTGTCGATTTTGCAAAACGCCTTGAGGGTCTTTACCGACACGCATCAACTCATGCAGCTGGAGTAGTGATAGGGGACAGGCCGCTACACGAATTGGTACCGCTTTATCGTGATCCCCGTTCTGATATGCCCGTTACGCAGTTTTCAATGAAGTATGTTGAGTCAGCTGGTTTGGTAAAGTTTGATTTTCTAGGTTTAAAAACGCTAACTGTTATTTCTAAAACCATAGAATTATTAAGGGATCGAGGCGTCAAAGTTAAAACAGATACTTTACCATTTAATGATCCTTCCACGTTTGAATTACTATGCCAGGGAAATACAACGGGTGTATTCCAATTAGAGAGTTCTGGTATGCGTGATATTTTGCGAAGTATGAAACCTGATAGTTTTGAAGATATTATAGCAATCGTAGCACTTTATCGTCCGGGGCCAATGGATAATATTCCTAGCTATATTCGTCGTAAACATGGTGATGAAGAACCAGATTACTATTATCCTAATTTAGAGCCTATTCTTCGCGAAACATACGGGATCATGATTTATCAAGAACAAGTCATGCAAATTGCTCAAGAATTGGCCGGTTATTCTTTAGGCGCAGCTGATTTACTTAGACGAGCTATGGGGAAAAAAATAAAAGCGGAGATGGATGCACAGCGTAAGAATTTTGTTGAGGGAGCGGTGGCAAAAAGTGTTCCCGAACAAAAAGCAGCAGAAATTTTTGAACAAGTAGAAAAGTTCGCTGGTTATGGATTTAATAAGTCTCATGCTGCTGCTTATGCGGTGGTTTCTTATCAGACTGCATATTTAAAGGCTAATTATCCAGTTGAGTTTATGGCAGCTTTGATGACATTAGATATGCAATATACTGATAAGCTTAATACGTTCAAACAGGAACTTGTGCATATGGGTATTGATTTACTTCCTCCTGATATTAATAAGTCAAACGTAACATTTAGCGTCGAGAAAGCCGAAAGTAAAAGTGCTGTCCGATATGCTTTAGCGGCGATTAAGAACGTTGGTGAAGTGGCTATGGAAGGATTAGTCTCAGAGCGAACGACAAATGGTGAATATAGAAATTTGGAAGATTTCGCTGGTAGGTTGGGCACAAAAATTATCAACAAGCGCCAAGTTGAAAATTTAATCCGATCAGGTGGGCTTGATTGCTTAAATCAAAACCGTAAACAATTGTTTGATGCGGTTAGCGGTGTGGTTAGTTATGCTGGAGCGGCGCAACAGGCGCGTGAAAGTGAACAAATTGGTTTATTTGGGTTTGAGGATAAGACAGTTCCTAGAATTCCTTTATCTATTACCGAGGACTGGCTAGAAAGTGATCGTTTAAAAGAAGAGTTTGAAGCGGTTGGTTTTTATCTTTCGGCTCACCCCTTAGATAGCTATGCTAATGTTATAGAACGTCTTAATGTTAAATCGTACCTTGAATTGTCTAAGATACAGGGATCTGGTCCAATTAAGGTGGCAGGTATGGTTATTTCAAAAAAAGAGCGTGTTTCAGCTAAGGGCAACAAGTACGCGTTTGTCCAGATGTCGGATCCATCGAGCTCTTATGAAATCACTGTATTTTCCGATTTATTATCAACTAGTCGCGACTTATTAGAGCCGGGTAGCAAAATTGTCATAAAAGGTTCAGCGGAAAATAAGGAGCAATTAAAAATTTTAGCCAATGGTATTGATTCACTTGATGAATTGTCAGCTAAAGCAATCGTGGGTCTAAAAATTTATTTTAATGATCCAGCTATTGTTAGTGATATAAAAGAAATACTTGGAAGTGAAGGACCCGGTAATGGTAATGTTTCACTTGTTTCAATGTCTAATAATAAAGAAATTACTATTGATTTACCTGGGCGGTTTCCTGCATCACCAGCTATCGCACAAGCTTTAAAGGCTGTTTCGGGAGTCGAAGATGTTCAAGAGGTCTGATTTGTGTTCAATTTACCACGAAGCACATTTTTGAGAGAGCATTTTATAGTTTAAAGGGGAGTCTAATTGTTTATCACGGATTTTCATGGCTTGTTCAATTGGTAATCGTACTCTGGCAATGCTATCACTCATGTTCTTAAAAGCTATCTTTCGAGAAATTTTAGCTGTTGATGCCATTCCCGGTGAAAGTTTTTCTATCATGTTTGATAGTTTGTCGTTAAATGTTTGTTCTAGATTATTTATACCGGTTTGATAGGTGGCTATATGCTCGTGTTCATGGTCAATAATTGCGTTATATTGGCACGAACCTCTAGGGTATTTTCCCAATAGATACACATCTAAATTTAATACCGTTATGGTTATATCTACGTAGGTTACTTGTGTGCAATAAAGCCTTCGCGAAATTTTATTTGTTTGGCCGGTCATTTTAGCAGAAATAGTATGTTTTGTGGATGTTAAACCAAGAACTTGTTGTTTGAAACTTTTGTTAGCAAGTTTGTTTAATTTGTTCTGGCTTGTCCCGAAGTGGTAGTTAATATTTTTTGGGACAACTGTTACTGAAAAACCAATATTATTAGTGATAAGTGGACAGCGTGGTTTTGCTTGAGCTCCTTCAAAAGAAATAGCTAAAAAAAATAAAATAAGAATTTGGAGATTTAATAAACTTTTATTTGCATCCATTTAGGGTTCTAACAAACACCATTAACGATGATTAAATCAAGTAATGTTTTGAAATAATTTACTTTTTGTTCTTGCAAATTTTGTTAAAAACCCATAGATAACTCATCTTAAATCCACACATGGGCTAGCGGTGGTGGTGCAAATTCATTACTTTATCGCTCCGGTGTTTTGATTGGTTCAAAATAGCGCCCATGGAGGTATAACCGGAATAGGAATAAAAAATGGCATTACCAACATTTACTATGCGTCAGATGCTAGAAGCTGGCGTTCATTTTGGGCACGTAACCCGGCGTTGGGATCCAAAGATGGAACAATATATCTTCGGAACTCGACAAGGTATACATATTCTAGATCTCCAGCAAACGGTTCCGTTGATGTATCGGGCGATGCAAGCAGTAAACGAGGCAGTTGCTGCTGGTGGTCGGGTGCTTTGGGTTGGCACAAAACGTCAAGCTGGAAAATCAATAGCAGAATCAGCAAAACGTTGCGGGCAATACTATGTTAACCATCGTTGGCTCGGCGGAATGTTGACAAATTGGAAGACTATTTCCAACTCAATTCGTCGCTTAAAATTACTTGATGAGCAACTAAACGATGATAATGAAGAATTATCAGGTTTAACAAAAAAGGAAATGCTTAAATTGACACGCGAGCACGAGAAGTTAGATCGTTCATTAGGTGGCATCAAGGAAATGGGGGGATTACCAGATATTGTATTTGTACTTGATACAAATAAAGAAAGTATTGCGGTTGCAGAGGCAAATAAACTAGGGATCCCAGTAGTTGGCATTCTTGATAGTAATTCAGATCCTGACGGAATCGATTTTCCTATTCCGGGTAACGATGATTCAATAAGGGCAATTAATTTTTATTGTGACATGATTGTCGGTTCTGTTTTGGCAGGAATACAAACTGAAATGGCTGAAACAGGAGCTGATATAGGTGAGCAGGAAGACGTTCCAGATTTAAATCTTCCAACAGAGCCTGACGTCGAGACCCCGGAGCAGACCGGCATCGCTGAGGCTGCGACAGAAATCTCACCCAAAGAATTGGAACAGGAAGTAAAATCATAATTACGGATTTCTTTAAAGAGCAAAAATAGAGGTTATAAATGGGGGATATTACGGCTGCTCTTGTCAAAGAGCTGAGAGACATTACTGGAGCAGGCATGATGGATTGCAAAAAGGCGTTGAATGAAAATAACGCTGATATCGAATCTTCAGTAGATTGGTTACGATCACAGGGATTAGCGGCTGCTGCAAAAAAATCTGGAAGAGCAGCGTCAGAAGGTCTTGTTGGCGTAATCACTTCTAAAAATACAGGAGCTATTATAGAGCTGAATGCGGAAACTGATTTTGTCGCTCGAAATGCAACATTTCAGGAAGTTACTGAGGAAATTTGTAAAATTGCACTTCAAAGTGATGGTAAACTTGAGATTATAAAGAAGGCACATTACCCAGGTGGAGGGACTGTCGATGAACAGCTTACCCATCAAATTGCTACAATTGGTGAAAATTTGAATTTGCGCCGTTCGTCATTTCTTGATGTTAAGGAAGGTGTGGTAGTTAGCTATATGCACAATGCTATAAAACCTGGTCTTGGAAAGATAGGTGTGCTCGTTGGTTTGCAATCTGCAGGAGACGAGCCGGAACTTACAGCTTTTGGCAAACAAATTGCTATGCATGTTGCTGCAGCAAACCCAATAGCTTTAAGTCGTGATAAGGTTAATGTAACTGATTTAGAAAGAGAAAAATCCATATTAATGGAACAGGCGAGGGATTCAGGTAAGCCCAGTGATATTATCGAAAAAATGGTTGAGGGCCGTTTACGAAAGTATTACTCAGAAATTTGTTTATTGGAGCAAACCTATGTTGTTGATCCAGATATTACGGTCGAGAAGGCGATAGAGGCATGTGCCTCAAGGATTGGCTCCTCAATTATTTTATCAGATTTTATAAGATTTGCGCTAGGTGATGGGATTGAAAAAGAGGAAGAGGATTTTGCTGCTGAAGTAGCTGCTGTTGCTAGTGGGTCTAAGAATACATAATTTATCTAATTAAATCTTCTTAACTATATAACCTTTACCGTTTACTTAACTAGTTTTTCGTATTTAAATTCTTTTGTTACTCTAATTCTGTTAGGATGCGAAGGCTATAGCTATTAACGGTTTGCTATTTCTTGGCTTAAGATAGAAAATTGAATGGGAAAACTGAGCCATGAATGCAAAAATTCCAAAATACAATAGGGTTTTACTGAAACTTTCAGGTGAAGGTTTAATGGGAAAAAACGAATTTGGTTTTGACCCAAAAGCGATAAAACGAATAGCTCAAGAATTAAAAATTGTACGCAAGATGGGTGTACAGATTTGTATTGTGATTGGTGCAGGTAATATTTTTCGAGGTCTTAAAGGTGTCTCTGCCGGTTTAGATAGGTCGAGTGCTGATTATATGGGAATGTTGGCAACTGTAATGAATGCAATAGCAGTGCAATCGGTTCTTGAAAGTTTGAATGTAACAACTCGGGTGCTTTCCGCAATCCCTATGGCCAATGTTTGTGAACCATATATTCGCCGTCGCGCTGAACGGCATATGGAAAAAGGTAGGGTGGTTATTTTTGCAGCAGGAACAGGAAACCCTTATTTCACGACAGATACGGCTGCTGCGCTTCGTGCAGCTGAGATGAATTGTGATGCTCTACTAAAGGGTACACAAGTAAACGGTGTTTACAGTGGGGACCCAAAGACGGATGAATCTGCTGAACGCTATGATACTCTTTCATATCTGGAAGTGTTAGCTCGTGATTTGAAAGTCATGGATGCATCGGCTGTTTCACTTTGTCGAGAAAATTCTATTCCTATCATTGTTTTTTCAATACAGTCGAAAGGGGCTTTTGCTGATGTTATGACCGGTAAGGGTGATTCTACAGTAATTAGTGAAGGGCAAAATTAAATGGATTTTGATAAAGAATATAAAGATATCCAGAGAAGGATGGAGGGTGCGCTTGAGGTTCTTTCTCGAGAATTTAATGGGCTAAGGACTGGTCGTGCTTCTGTCAGTTTATTAGAACCAGTTTCGGTTGATGCGTATGGCCAACAAATGCCTATGAACCAAGTGGGAACTATAGGATCTCCCGAACCTAGGATGTTGACAGTTCAAGTTTGGGATAAAGGGTTGGTTTCTAATGTTGAAAAAGCAATCCGTGAATCTGATTTAGGCCTGAACCCAACTTCTGAAGGCCAACTTGTAAGAATTCCAATTCCTCCCCTCAATGAAGAACGTCGGGTTGAGATTACAAAAATTGCGGGCAAATATGCGGAGGACACACGAATAGCCCTTCGTAATGTCCGTCGGCATGCTATGGATGAATTAAAAAAAGCAGAAAAAGATGGTAATATTTCTAAGGATGAGCATCACGATTACGATCGAGAAATTCAAAATATTACCAATGAATTTGTTAAGAAAGTTGATGACACTCTTGAAAATAAGGAAAAGGAGATAATGCAGGTTTAATACCTGTAATGATTCATTATGACTGCTGAACTGTATCCTCAAAATAACGATTTTGTTATACCTTGTCATGTAGCAATAATTATGGATGGCAATGGCCGATGGGCAAAGGCTCGGGGCTTGCCAAGAATTGCAGGCCATAGGCGCGGTGCAGATGCTGTTAAATTGGTAGTTGGAAGTGCAATTAAATATGGGATTAGGTATTTAACACTTTTTAGCTTTTCATCTGAAAATTGGAAGAGACCAGAAAATGAAGTTAATGACTTGATGGTACTTCTCCGTCAGTATCTTAGAAGCGAAATAACTGAACTTCACGAGAACGGTGTTCGTCTTCGTGTTATTGGAGAACGCGTAGACTTAAGTAGTGATATTGTTAAATTAATTGAAGACTGTGAGAAACGTACCGCTAACAATACTACTATCGATTTGATAATTGCACTAAGTTATGGAAGCCGAAAAGAAATTACAAATGCCGTTAGAATATTAG
Source organism: uncultured Rhodospirillaceae bacterium (assembly GCA_964639965.1). Classification (GTDB taxonomy): domain Bacteria; phylum Pseudomonadota; class Alphaproteobacteria; order Rhodospirillales; family UBA2165; genus TMED23. Next base: position 18,087 of record CAZXGI010000011.1, on the reverse strand, counting down.
CTAAGAAATCGGTTGCGGGAGACATAAGGATTGATCAAATTGATGAAGACATGATCAAGCGATATCTAGACACCAGTGACGTCCCTGATCCTGATCTCTTAATTCGAACGAGCGGTGAAAAAAGAATTAGCAATTTTTTGCTTTGGCAGTTGGCCTACGCCGAATTAATTTTTGTCGATTGTTTGTGGCCGGATTTTAACGAAGCCGGCTTTGTAAACGCTATCTCTGAATTTAATCGTCGTGAAAGACGTTATGGTTCTAATGTATAGCGGTTAATGAAATAGTATAAGTTAGCCAATGGTAATTCGAACACTATCAGCAATTGTAATGGCAACGTTTGCATTAGTGATAATTTTTCTAGGTTCGCCATACTTTGAAACATTTATTCTATTTGTCGGGCTTTTAGGGATAATAGAATGGTATAGGTTAGTTCTGTTCAATAATCTAAAAATAAGTAATATAATCATAATGTTAGTCGGTTTTTTTTATATATTGTCTCCGTGTCTAATTTTAATCTGGCTTAGAAATCATGGAGAGTATGGACTGTATTTTGTTATTTGGTTTTTTGTTGTAATTTGGGCCACTGACATTGGTGCGTATTTAGTAGGCAGAACCATCGGAGGGGCCAAACTAGCACCAAGAATAAGTCCCAACAAAACATGGTCAGGTTTTATTGGAGGATTGTTTATAGCTCTGATTTCGAGTTTACTTCTGGACTTATTTTTTTCGTTAACAATTAATTTTTTAATTCTTACTTTAGGTTGTATTTTACTGTCAATTGTTGGGCAAATCGGAGATCTTTTTGAATCTTGGTGTAAACGGCGGTTGGGAGTCAAGGATACGGGAACGTTAATTCCTGGACACGGTGGTATTTTAGATAGGGTCGATTCAATTTTATTGAGTGCACCTGTAGCTGGTTTTGTTGCGTTTATTTTCCAAAATCATGAGATTTCTTGGAAATGAAAATTCTTCAAAATCTTGATTCAAGTCGTTTTGTAAAACGAAGTGTGACCATCTTAGGATCTACGGGTTCCATAGGTTGTAGCACCTTAGACCTAGTAAATTACGCTCCTGAACATTTTGAAGTTATAGCAATAACCGGAAATAAGAATGTTAAATTGCTAATAGAACAAGCAAGGATTTTTGAACCTAAACTAGCTGTTATTGGTGATGAAGATCTTTATGGTGAACTTAAAGAAGGGTTACAAGAGACTAAAGTCAAGGCTGGTGCAGGAATATCCGGATTATGTGAAGCCGCTGACTTAAGTTCTGATATCGTAATTGCGGGTATTGTAGGCATCGCAGGTCTGGAACCTACTTTAACTGCTGTGAGGCGAGGATGCATAATAGGACTCGCGAACAAAGAGTGTTTGGTTTGTTCTGGTCGCGTGTTTCTCGACGAAATTGAGCAGAGCGGAGCAACCCTAATTCCGATTGATTCTGAACACAATGCAATTTTTCAAGTATTCAATTTTAATCAGGTTGAAAGTGTAGAAAAATTAACTTTAACTGCTTCAGGTGGGCCATTTATCAAAACGTCGTATGTAGATATGGGGAAAGTTACGCCGGCTCAAGCTACTAAACATCCTAATTGGGATATGGGCGCAAAAATCTCAGTTGACTCGGCAACCATGATGAACAAGGGCTTAGAGTTAATCGAAGCCTTTTATCTATTTCCAGTCAAAGAAGAGCAAATTGATATTTTGTTACATCCGCAATCTGTTGTTCATAGTATGGTGATGTACAAAGATGGCTCGGTTCTCGCCCAAATGGGGATGCCAGATATGAGAACACCTATTTCTTATGCTTTAGCTTGGCCCAATCGTATGAAAACACCCACTAAAACCCTAGACCTCAGTAAATTCAATGAACTTACCTTTAAGAAACCGGACCTCAAACGCTTTCGGGCATTAGTATTAGCACGACATGCCTTGAAAATGGGAGGAGCCATGCCTACAATATTAAATGCGGCAAATGAGGTTGCTGTAAAGTGTTTTCTTGAGAATCGGATTGGTTTTCTTGATATAACTAATGTAATAGAAGAAGTTTTAAACGAAATTCCCAATATTGCTCTAACGAAGTTGGATGAAATAATAAATTGTGATTTGAAGGCACGCAAAAAAGCCGAAAAAATTGCATGTACCCTGACTTAATTGAACCACAGTAGCGCTCTTTTTATAGAAGCATTTGAGGATAGTATGGATATTATAGGTCTTTTATTTGAGAAATTGAGTTTTATTTGGGAGATTGGCGTCCCATTTTTGGTGGCTTTGACAGTTTTGGTTTTTGTACATGAACTAGGGCATTATACGGTAGCAAGACGGTGTAACGTAAGAGTTGAAGTGTTTTCAATTGGTTTTGGACCAGAGTTATGTGGATGGAACGATAGTCACGGGACGCGTTGGAAAATCAGCGCTATTCCATTGGGTGGTTATGTGAAAATGTTTGGAGAGAGTGAAACTATTTTAGAGATAAAAGACAAGGAAGAAAAAGAACGCCAAATGACAGAAGAAGAAAAAAAGGTATCATTTCATCATAAAACGTTATTTCAGCGTTCATCAATAGTTGTCGCAGGTCCTCTAATCAATTTTATTTTTGCTATACTCGCATTTACAGTTCTTTTTGTTTTTCTGGGAATCCCTGAACCCGTTTCAGATAGACCTTTGGCTGTAGTTGGGAACGTTTCATCAGGCAGTGCGGCTGATACTGGAGGCTTAAAGTCTGGAGATCAAATTATTGCGATTGATCAGAATAAAATTATGTATTTTGCTGATTTACAAAAAATTATTCAAACTAGACCCAATAAAAGAATTTCTGTTGATATTTTACGTAATGGCAAGAATATTACTTTGAATTTCATTATTGGATCAAAAATCGCGAAAAATATAAAAGGTAAAGAAGAAAAACAAGGATTACTTGGAATTTCAGTTCATCCAGGGGAAATACAATATATTCGCAAAAACCCTCTCGAAGCTATTTGGCTAGGTTTTGAACGTACTTATTTTTTTACGGCACGTATTCTCGAATATATATGGGATATTTTTACAGCAGAGCAATCGGCGGATCAACTAGGTGGTGTGTTAAGGATTGCTCAGATTTCTGGCCAGGTAGCCGAGCTTGGGATAGCTAGCTTTATATCTTTCTTAGCGATTCTTTCCATCAACTTAGGATTAATTAATTTATTTCCAATTCCGTTATTAGATGGTGGGCATTTAGCCTTCTATATTATTGAGGCTATTAGAGGCCGGCCCTTAGGTCCTAAAGCTCAAGAGTTTGGATTAAAAGTTGGTTTGGCCTTAGTAGGAGCTTTGTTTTTGTTTGTTACTTGGAATGATCTTGTGTATTTAAAGTTTTTTGAAACGATAGCAAATATTTTAATGTAATTATTTTATGTTTACTTATTGATCTCGGAATTGCGTGATTTGAAGTTAAATTTCGTTTAGAATATTAAGAGATCTTAATTAGGGGTTAAGAGTTGATTTGGATTAGAAATTTTACCTTGGGTATGGGACTTTTATTAGCTGTTTTACTGCCTCTACCAACGAATGGCCAGAAAGCGGACATAATTAAGGATATCGTTATTCAGGGAGTAAAGCGAATCGAAAGTGATACGGTACGTTCCTACATCTTGCTGCAAGAAGGACAATTGTTTGATAGACGTCGTATGGATCAGTCACTGAAAAGTTTATATTCAACTGGATTATTTGCCGATGTGGTTATTAGAAAGGAAAAAAATTCACTTATTGTTCAAGTCGTAGAAAACCCAATTATTAATAGGATAGCTTTTGAAGGTGCTAAAACGATTGAAGATGCTGATTTGCGTAAAGAAATTGTTTTGCGTCCACGGGTTGTATTCACTCGAACCAAAGTTCAAGCTGATGTAAAAAGAATTCTTCAACTTTACCGTGCAAATGGACGTTTTTCAGCTTCCGTGGTGCCTAAAGTAATTCAACTCCCCCAAAATAGAGCAGACCTTGTTTTTGAAGTTAGCGAAGGTCCGTTAACTAAGGTTGAGCGTATAAGTTTTGTTGGGAATAGATTTGAGAGTGACTCAGATCTTCGCAATATTATTCGAAGTAAAGAGACCCGATGGTATCGGTTTTTATCATCCGATGATACGTATGACCCTGATCGTCTAGCTTTAGATCAAGAATTATTACGTCGCCATTACTTGTCAAAAGGTTTTGCAGGTTTTCGCGTCGAATCTGCGGTAGGTGAGTTAACTCCGGACGGCAAAGCATTTTTTATTACCTTTAGCATAAATGAAGGAACTCGTTATAGGTTTGGTAATGTTGAGGTATCTTCCGATATGCGGGGTGTTGATCCTAAATTACTAACAAAATTAGTTACTTTTAAGAAAGGTGACCGGTTCAATAACAAGAAGATTGATGAGGTTGTAGACGCGATAACCGATAGTGTTGGCAATCGTGGGTTTGCTTTTGTTGAAATTCGACCAAAACTTGATCGGGATAGAAAAACTAAGGTGGTTAATGTAACTTTTGAGGTTAGGGAAGGTCCGCGGGTTTTCGTTGAAAGATTTGATATAACGGGCAATGTCCGAACGATTGATAAGGTAATTCGAAGAGAAACTCAAATAGCCGAAGGTGATGCTTTTAATGCTTCGAAATTGCGTCGAGGACGCCAACGAATTCAAGATTTGAATTTTTTTAATAAAGTTGACTTTAAAAGAAAACAAGGAAGTGCGCCTGATAAAGTTATTATTGGTGTTGACGTTGAAGAAAAATCAACAGGTTCTCTAACTTTTGGCGCAGGTTATTCAACAGATGTTGGTGCTCTAATAGAATTTGGAATAAAAGAAAACAATTTATTAGGCAAAGGTCAAAAATTGGGTTTTTCTGGGACATTGGCTGGCGAAAAATCGCAAGCCAGTATTTCATTTACGGAGCCTTATTTTTTAGATCGAGATATAGCCGCGGGTTTTGACGCTTATCATGTAATTAGAAATCTGCAGTCTTCAAGTTCTTACGATTCAAAGAAAACAGGATTGGGATTACGCTCCGGGTATCCCCTTTCGAGTAACCTGAGACAAAGTTTACGATATAAAATAGAATCGGCAAAAATTGAGAATGTTTCAGTATCTGCATCTAATTTGATCAAAGCTCAGGCCGGTTCACGTTTCTTATCGCAGATTGGACAAACCCTAAGCTATAGTACTCTTGATAGTCGGATTAATCCAAAGGATGGTTATAGGCTTCAAATGACCAATGATATAGCTGGACTAGGCGGTAATATTAGATATTTACGAAATACGGTCAAAGCTGTTCAATACCATGAACTTTTTGGAGGTTGGGTTTTTAATATTAAAGGGGAAACTGGTCATATACTTGGGATTGACCAAGATGTTAAAATACCTGATAGATTTGTGCTTGGTGGGATGAATTTGAGGGGTTTTACCAATGCTGGAGCTGGTCCTCGCGATACAAATACCGACGACTCACTAGGAGGCGAATGGCTTTATACAGGATCTACTGAATTGAAGTTTCCACTTGGATTACCCAATGAGCTTGGGATTACTGGACAAATTTTTGCAGATGTTGGTGGTTTAACTGAAGTTAATCCGTCAAATTCAAATATAAAAGATTCAGGTAGTCTTAGGGTGTCAGCTGGTACCGGTATAGGATGGGTTTCGCCGTTTGGCCCCATTGTTGTTGATTTTGGGTGGGCGTTAAAAAAAGAAAATTATGACAAAACCGAACTCATCAGATTTAACTTTGGAACGAGGTTTTAATTGAAGTTAATTCTTAATTTTGTTGTTTCTGTCTTTATTGTTGGAATTGCAGTATTAACCCCTGGTGATTTGTCTTCAGCAGAAAAGAAAATAACTCTAAAAATGGGAATGGTTGATGTTACTAGGGTTACTCGCGGATCTTTATTGGCGAAAGATATTGCACGTCAAATTGATTCTAAGCGCCGAAAGTTTATGAGTGAAATAAAACGAGAAGAGATAGCTCTTAGAAAACTCGATGACGAGCTACAAAAAAAGCGAGTTCTTTTGTCACCAGATGCTTTTGCTGAAGAAAGTGGAAAATTTCGGTCGGAAAGGGCTAAATTAAATAAAATGGTACAGGCTCGCAATCAGGAATTACTAGAGTTCCGAAGGGTTACTGAGATAGCTTGGAACAAAGCAATGCAAAAAGCTATGGGTGGAGTGGTAAAAAAATATGGCTTTAATTTGGTTTTTCGTTATAGCCCAGAACTAATTCTGGTGCGGCCCGATAGTTTAGATATTTCGAACTTTGTTTTAGATCAGTTAAACAAAAATATATCGAAATATTCCATGCCTAAGCCAGCAGCTAAAATAGGAAAGTAATTTATGGCTGATCCTCGCTTTTTTGAAGTAGAGGGACCATTTAACGTAGAACAATTAGCTCAAATTAGTGGTTCCAACATTGGAGGAAATGTAAAGGCAGATGTTCAATTTTTTGATATTGCGCCACTGTCATCTGCGACGAAAAAAGACGTTAGCTTTATTCATAACATGCGCTATATTAATGATTTCTTGTCTACCAAAGCCGGTGCAATTTTAATCGCCCCAAATTTAGTAGAAAAAGCGCCTCATGGGGCTGCTCTTCTTATTTCCGATGATCCCTATTTAGCTTTTGCTAAAGTGACTTACGCATTTTATCCTTCGAATTCGAACAAAAAGAGTCATATTGATAAAGGATCCAGTATACATTCTTCAGCAATAATTGGGAAAAATGTATTTGTGGAGACTGGTGCTGTTATTAAACAAAAGACTAAAATAGGAGAAGGAAGTTCGATCTCAGCGAATAGTTATATAGGGTCAGGCGTTGAGATTGGTAACAATTGTTATATAGGCCCTAATGTTTCATTAACACATTGTATTATTGGAAATGAAAATATTATTCATCCTGGGGTTTGTATTGGTCAGGATGGTTTTGGTTTTGCGCCGGGAAAATTCAATCATACGAAAATCAATCAATTGGGTCGGGTTTTAATTGGAGATGATATAGAAATAGGTGCTAATACTACTATAGATAGAGGCTCAGGTGATGATACTATTATTGGTGATGGGACTAAAATCGATAACTTGGTACACATAGCCCATAACGTACAAATTGGAAAAGGTTGTTTTATCACAGCGCAAAATGGAATCTCGGGAAGTGTCGTAGTTGGAGATTATGTCTCCTTCGGTGGGCAGGCTGGTGTTGCCGGACATATTACGATTGGTAATGGAGCACAAATTAGTGGAAAGAGTGGTGTTACAAAAAATATTCCTCCGGGTCAGACTGTTGCCGGTAATCCAGCGCAAGATGCTAAAATACATTGGAAAGGTTTAGCGAGCATAAAACGAATAATTAAAGAACAACGAGGTTAGAATGGGAACTCATGTAGCAGAATTAGATAATACGATCATTGATATTGAAAAAATCGTAAAGATGATTCCCCATCGCTATCCTTTTTTGATGGTTGATAGGGTAACCAATCTTGTTTCCAATGAAAGTGCGATTGGGCATAAAAATGTGACGTTTAACGAACCTCATTTTCAGGGGCATTTTCCAGATAAGCCGATTATGCCTGGAGTTCTTATTGTTGAAGCCATGGCACAGACAGCTGCAATTTTGGTGGTTCATTCCTTAGGGGGTGTAAGTGAGGGTACACTTGTTTATTTCATGTCTGTAGAAAATGCTAAATTCCGTTATCCAGTTGTACCTGGTGATGCATTGGAAATTAATGTTAATACAAAACAAAATAGAAAGGCCGTTTGGAAATTTGATGGAATAGCAAAAGTAGGCGCTAAAGTGGTTGCCGAAGCTTCCTTTTCTGCGATGATAGTTGACAATGAGTAAAATACATCCAACAGCTATAATTGAAGATGGAGCTTCAATTGGGGTTGACGTTGAAATTGGTCCATATTGTTTTATTGGGAGCGATGTGGTCTTGGGCGACAGAATAAAACTAGAATCTCACGTCGTAATTTCTGGGTTTACAGAGATCGGAGAGGCTAGTCATATTTTTCCATTTGCGTCAATAGGGTATAATCCCCAAGACCTCAAATATAAAGGAGAAATCTCTCGGCTCAAAATTGGTAATAATAATATAATTCGGGAACATGTTACGATGAACCCAGGCACTGAAGGTGGAGGCTTGTTGACAAAAGTTGGAGATAGCTGCCTTTTTATGGTTGGAGCCCATGTGGCACACGATTGTACGGTTGGTGACAATGTTATTTTGGTTAATAATGCAACTCTTGGTGGGCATGTTAATATTGGCGATTTTGCAATTATTGGAGGTCTTTCAGCTGTTCATCAGTTTGTTAGAGTTGGACGTCATTCTATGATTGGTGGATGTTCCGGAGTGGAAAATGATGTAATTCCTTATGGCTCAGTTATGGGGAATAGGGCCCATTTATCAGGATTAAATTTAGTTGGATTAAAACGGCGTGGGTTTTCCCGTGAAATAATTCACGATCTGCGACGCGCTTATCGTTTGTTATTCTCTCAAGAAGGTACTCAAGCGGAAAGAATGGAGGATGTTTCTGAACTTTTTCCTGAAATAGAACCTGTAATGGAAATTCTAGAGTTTATGCGAGTTGAATCTTCTAGAGCAATTTGCCAGCCGTTGCTTGAGGATGCAGCCTAAGCTCGGGATCATCGCAGGAGGAGGAAACCTGCCACAGAGGATAATAGAGGTTTGTCGGGCCTCTGGACGAGCCTATTATGTCATTGGTATAAAAGGGCATGCTTCTCCTGATGATTTAAAAGGCTCTCCTCATAGTTGGATATCAATTGCTAGAGCCGAATCAGGATTTAGAATCTTAAAAAATGAGAAGATTAATGAGGTGGTCATGATTGGTGATGTCAAAGTTCCCTCATTGATAAAAAATTGGCCTGATTTTCGAACTTTTAAATTTTTTCTAATAATTTTTATAAAATCATTTTTCAATTTTGTTGGAGATAACTCTATTTTAGTTGCGCTTGCGAGAGAATTAGAAAAAGAGGGTATTAATATAATAGGTGTTCAAGATATACTTGAAAATCTACTCGCCCCTGAAGGATTGCTAGGAAACGTTCATATTTCAGAGGAATCTCTATCAGACATCAAATTTGGTATTTCATCCGCAATTAAATTAGGTGACCGTGATTTAGGCCAAGCCGTAATTGTTAAGTCTGGAGCAGTGGTAATCGAAGAAGGAAAAGATGGAACAGCGCAAATGATCAAAGAAAGCCGAAAAAAAACTCCCAATGGGCACGGAGGATTGCTGATTAAACTGAAAAAGTCTGGCCAAGACCGGCGATTGGACATGCCTACAATCGGAGTAAATACAGTTGTTGAGGCCAGTAAAGCAGGATTATCTGGAATTATTATACAAGCAGGAGAAACGCTAATCATTGATATAGAATCTGTTATTTCAGTTGCTAATAAAAAAGGCATTTTCATTAAATCTATTAATTTAAATTAAGGACATTGGATGACGTTTCCACATATCTATTTGATCGCAGGTGAGCCCTCTGGCGATAGGTTAGGAGCGCTCCTAATTCAAGCTTTAAGACGAAAAACTAGAGCGGAATGTCAAATTAGTGGTATAGGTGGAATGGAAATGCAGAAAATGGGTCTGCATAGTCAATTTCCCATGTCGGAATTAACTGTTATGGGTCTTGCTGAAATTCTACCAAGGTTGCCCAACTTGTATAAAAGGATTAGAGAAACTGTCACACACATTTTGGATAGTAAACCTGATGTAGTTGTAACCATTGATGCTCCAGATTTTACGTTTCGCGTTATACAGCAAATCCGTGGAAAAAATATTCCCATTGTTCATTATGTGGCGCCATCAGTTTGGGCATGGAAGCCGTGGCGAGCAAAGAAACTAGCAGGTCTTGTAGATCATTTGTTAACAATACTACCTTTTGAGCCACCTTATTTTGAGCGTGAGGGTTTAAAAACCACTTTTGTGGGCCATCCGGTAATCGAAAGTAGAGCAGATAGAGGAAAAGGAAACGAATTCCGGCAACACCATGGAATTTCTTCAGAAGAAAAGATTCTGTGCTTATTGCCAGGAAGTCGACCAAGTGAAGTTAGCAGAATCATGCCGATCTTAAAAGAGATTGTATCGCGTCTGGATAATTTGAATTTAAATCTTTTTATACCCACTGTAGATACTGTTGGAGTTCTAATAGGCAAAGAAATAAAGTCGTGGGAAAATATACCTAGAATTATTAACAACGATGAGGAAAAGTATTCCGCTTTTGCGGCTTCTGATGCTGCTATTGCAGTGTCGGGTACAGTTGCTCTAGAATTAGCAATAGCAAAAGTACCATACTTAACCATTTATAAATTCAATCCTATAACTGCTTTGATTGGCAGAGCTATGATAAAAACACCATTTGTGAACATTGTTAATATTTTATTGGGTTGTGAGGTAGTTCCCGAATTGATTCAGAAAAATTGCAAAAGTGATATAATTATTCCTTATTTACTGGATTTTTTCGATAACCCTAATTCAGCAAATGCGCAAGTTGTCAGGTTTAACGAAGCAATCAATCAATTGAGAACTGGCAATCAAAACCCAAGTGATAGAGCGGCTAAAGTGGTCCTTGATTCAATTCAGTGATAATGGAGTAGTGAGGAAAAATGGCCAATGTAAAGAGTGAATTTAGACTATTGCACACAATGTTACGAGTTGTCGACTTGGATAAATCCATCGATTTTTATACACGTCACCTAGGAATGAAACTGTTAAGGCGAACTGATTTTGAGAGTGGTAGGTTCACACTAGCTTTTGTAGGCTATGGAGATGAGGAAGATACGGCAGTTATTGAATTGACACACAATTGGGATCAGGTTGAGCAGTATGATAAAGGTGATGGATTTGGGCACATTGCAATTGCCGTTTCTGATGCTGATACTGTTTGCAAAGCCATGGAAAAGGCGGGGGTCAAAGTCCCGAGACCGGCCGGACCTATGAAGGGAGGGTCACGGGTAATAGCTTTTGTAGAGGATCCAGATGGGTATAAAATTGAATTAGTTCAACGGAAATAAAAATTTTAGAAAATTTCAGTAATTTTGATGGTTTCGGCTAGCGTTCATCTACGGGAATATAATCTCTATAATTCTCACCTAGATATAACTGGCGTGGGCGGCCAATTTTCTGGGTCGGATCTTCAATCATTTCGTTCCATTGAGAGATCCAGCCAACGGTTCGAGCAACGGCAAATAGCACCGTAAACATGGACTCGGGTATCCCAATGGCTTTAAATATTATTCCTGAATAGAAATCTACATTTGGGTATAGTTTGCGTTCAATAAAGTATTCATCTTCAAGCGCGATACGCTCTAATTCCATGGCAAGGTCTAAAAGTGGCTCATCTTTGATCCCTAATTCATTTAAAACCTCATGACACGATTTTTGAATTACTTTTGCACGTGGGTCAAAATTCTTATAGACTCTATGACCAAAGCCCATAAGGCGAAACGGATCATCCTTGTCTTTTGCTTTTTTTACATAATTTGGAATATTATCGACGCTACCAATTTGGTTTAGCATGCTCAGAACTGCTTCATTAGCGCCACCATGAGCAGGGCCCCATAACGAAGCTATTCCTGCAGCTATACATGCGAAAGGGTTTGCACCACTTGATCCGGCTAGACGAACAGTAGACGTAGATGCATTTTGTTCGTGATCGGCATGTAGTATAAGAATACGATCCATAGCTTTACTTAATATTGGGTTCACATTTAAGTCTTCTGCTGGAGTAGCGAACATCATATGCAAAAAGTTTTCAGCAAAACTAAGATCGTTTCTTGGTGAAATAAATGGTTGTCCAATTGAGTATTTAAAAGCTTGTGCAGCGATGGTTGGAACTTTGGCTATAAGACGGTATGACGAAACCATTCGATGATGTGGATCATTTATATCTAAACTATCGTGATAAAATGCTGCTAGGGCACCAACAACGCCACACATTACGGCCATCGGATGTGCATCTCGCCTGAATCCATGAAAAAACGTATTAAATTGTTCATGAAGCATAGTGTGATTGGTTATATCTGAAACAAATTTTGTTTTTTCCTGGTTATTAGGCAATTCTCCATAAAGTAGTAAGTAACAGGTTTCTAAGTAATTTGAATGTTCCGCAAGTTGGTCTATTGGGTAACCTCGATATAATAAGACCCCTTTATCTCCGTCAATATATGTAATTTTAGATTCACAACTTCCGGTTGATGTGAATCCAGGATCGTACGTAAAGTAATTCGTATCTGCGTAAAGGCGGCGTACATCTATGACCTTAGGGCCAACTGAACCTTCGATTACTGGCAATTCCCAGAAGTCTCCATTAGCGTTATTTTTTAGTGTAAAGTTTTCTAATTTTTTATCAGCCAAGGCGATATCCCTTTGTCGATGCAAATCGTGCATTATTGCCAAGTGGTTATATGAATTTTTAACGCTAGGATGTCAAGCAAAGTACTGAATTTTAGTAATTTTTTGAGATTTTACTGATTTCAGAGGGCATCATCGAAGCGTCCTAAAGTCTCTTCTTTACCTAATACTCTCATAACTTCAAAAATTCCTGCAGCTTTCATTGTTCCGCAAAGAGATATGCGAATGGGCGGTGCAATTTTAGCCAGGTTAGTTCCGTTGTTATTAGCAATGCCCTGGATTGTTTTAGTCAGGTTTTCAGTATCCCATTGTTCTAAATCAAAGAGTTTGTCGCGCACTTTTTTTAAATTCTCGAGATCATTTTCATTCAAGGTTTTGTTCCCTAAATCACCTATATTTATTGGTCTTTGAATACAATAAACTATCATATTATCAACGATTTCTGTAATATTATTAACCTTATACTTTAGATTATCTATACCGTCCATAAGTCGGACTCTACTCTCCGTTGATAATTCAGTTTCCAATAATGCCGAAATTTTGGGTACAACCAATTCAAGAAGCCGTTCGTTATCACAAATCTTTATATAATGACTATTCAAGTTAATGAGTTTTTCCATATCAAAGCGAGAGGCGGATTTACCAACGTTTTTTATATCAAACCACTTGATTGCGTCGTCTCTTGAAATTATTTCATCGTTACCATGTGACCATCCTAGGCGGAGCAAGTAATTATTAAGTGATTCTGGTAGAATTCCCATCTCACGGTATGCATTTAATCCAAGAGCCCCATGTCTTTTAGATAATTTTGCGCCGTCTGAGCCGTGGAGGAGCGGCATATGTGCAAAAATCGGTATACACCAATCCATTGCTTTATAAATTTGAATTTGCCGAAATGTATTTGTAAGGTGATCGTCACCCCTTATAACGTGAGTAATGTTCATGTCAAAATCATCAACCACGACTGCTAACATGTAGGTTGGAGTTCCATCTGCTCTCAGTAAAATCATATCGTCTAACGCTTGGTTTGCAACAGTTACGGGACCTTGAATGGAATCCGTAAAACTTGTATTACCTTCAAGAGGGATCTTTAAACGTATTACCGGTTCAACATTTTTTGGGGCACTTGCAGGATCCTTATCTCGCCATAATCCATTATAAAGCCGAGTTAAACCTTTTGCCCGAGCTTTTTTTCGCATTTCATCAAGTTCTTCAGGAGTGCAATAACAATAGTAAGCCTTTCCTTGGGCTAACAATTGTTTCACTATCGTGATGTGACGTTCTTGTTGTTCAAATTGAGAATAAGGTTCATTATCCCAATTAATTCCAAGCCACCTTAAACCAGAATAAATAGATTCTAAAGCTTCATCAGTTGAACGTTTGCGGTCAGTGTCTTCAATACGCAATAAAAACTTTCCATTTTGGTTTTTGGCAGTTAACCAGTTGAAGAGGGCTGTACGGGCTCCACCAATATGCAAAAAACCGGTAGGAGAGGGCGCAAATCGTGTGATGATTTTAGACAAGCTTTTAAACCTATTTGAATTTATTTAGTCAATTTTCTTGAGGGTTACAGAGTTGGATTTATCAGTTGATTAACTAAGCGCCTCAATAATTCTTACGCGCAAAATAAAATATACTAATGGTAAGTTCTAATTAATCCTACTAATTTACCCTGAACTTGGACACGATCAGGTCCAAATATTTTGGTTTCGTAATTTATATTAGCTGGTTCAAGGGCTACTCTATTTCCTTTTGTTCGGATTCGTTTAAGAGTTGCTTCTTCGTTATCAATTAGAGCTACTACAATAGAACCGTTTTCCGCTGTATCACATTTTTCTATTACTACAACATCACCGTTAAATATTCCGGCTTCGATCATCGAATCTCCTTCAATCTCTAGTCCATAACACTCATTCGATCCTAACATGTTTGCAGGAATTGAAATATGATTAGTTAGATCGCTAATTGCTTCTATAGGTTTTCCTGCTGCTATTTTTCCCAGAAAAGGTATTTCTGTATTTTCATTTGCAGGTAGTTTTTTACCATTAGCGGGAATAAAATCGTTCTTAATTATGAAATTTTGTTTTTTTTCTGCGTATAGATTTTTTGGTAGTTTGATAATTTCTAAAGCTCGCGCTCGGTGTGGAAGTCGACGAATGTACCCACGTTCTTGGAGGCCTGTAATCAAACGATGAATACCTGATTTTGATTTAAGACCTAAAGCTTGTTTCATCTCTTCAAAAGACGGAGAAACCCCGGATTTTTTTATCATCAGGTTGATAAACGTGATTAATTCATATTGCTTTTTAGTTAACATGAAATTCTCCGCTGATAAAAATTAAGGCTTGGGTATTCATTTCGATTCTGACCATTTATTCATAATATGATTATTTTTCATTTTATAACTACATTTAGGGCAAAATACTAACCTCCAATGTTCTATTTTAGTTCTCATTCAACGTCAACAAAAAAATATGATGATTTTAAAAATTACAGCTTATCGATTTTAATCTAAGCGTATAATTTTGACAGCCTCACCCGCAGTTAATGCTTTAGCAAACGGAGGACGGATTACCAGGCATTGAGCTTCTGCATATTTTACAAGTAATGAACTATCTTGTTTATCAAACGGGGTCGCAGTTATTTTTCCTTCTTTGCTTAATGATGTTTTTGCCCTCAAATAATCTTGACGGTTATCATTTTGATTCAAATTAGATCCCAAAACAGCGATTTCAACTTTATGAAAAATATTACTTGTACCTAACATTTTGTTAATGGCCGGACGGAGGAATAGCAGTGCCGTGATACCAGCTGAAACTGGATTTCCGGGTAATCCTAACATAGGTACTCCCGAAATATTTCCAAATATAAGTGGTTTTCCTGGGCGCATTGCGACCTGACTAAATGTAATACTTAGACCTTCATTAACTAGGACTGATTTAACCAGATCGTAGTCACCGACGGAAGCTCCGCCAATCGTAATTAGCATATCGACCCCCGAAAGTCTGGATGCCATCTCTTTTAGTAAAAGAGGGTCATCTTTTACGATGCCTAGATTCACTGGAACACCTCCATTTTCGCATATAAATGCTGCTAAACTAAGGCTGTTAGAACTGATAATTTGATCAGAACTCATTTCTTCACCTGGCAAAACTAATTCATTACCTGTAGATATGATTGCGATGCGAGGTTTCCGCGTTACCTTTAACCAAGGTATATTCATCGCGGCTGCAAGCCCAATATTTCTTGAATTAAAACGCATTCCAGCTTTGAGCAGTTTCTGTCCTTTTTTGAAGTCCTGACCGGCCTTTCTGATATATTTACCAGTGTTCACTTTTTCTTTGATAATTATTTCTTTTTCAAATTTTTCAGTATGTTCCTGAATAACTATTGCATCAGCGCCAGCGGGTACAGAAGCACCAGTAAAAATGCGAACAGTTTGACCGCTATTGATTTTGCCATTAAATCTCTTTCCAGCAGCAGATTCCCCTATTTGAGTTAACGTTACAGGTACGGAATTTAAGTCATTGCCGTTGACAGCATAACCGTCCATTGCCGACACATCTGATGCTGGTTGCGTTAGTCTTGAGATCAAATCGACCGCTAAGACACGATCCCTAGCTTTTGCAATTGAAACTTCTTCAAAATCTAATCGTTTGATATTTTGTAATACTCTCGCCAACGCGTCATTAACATTAATCATACTATCATTTAATTCAGGCATTTTTCTCTCTTATATACTTTTAAATTCACCCGATTTTCCACCAGTTTTCTGAGTTAAACGAATATCACCAATACGCATTCCTCGGTCAACGGCTTTACACATATCATAAACTGTAAGTGCTGCTATAGTTACAGCGGTTAACGCTTCCATTTCAACTCCTGTTTTTCCGCACAACTTGCAAGTTGCGGCTATGTCAATCGTATTTCTTTCCATGTCAGCTGTTAATTTCAGTTCGACGGATGTGAGGTTTAGAGGATGACATAAAGGTATTAGATTGGACGTATGTTTTGCAGCCATTATACCTGCAAGTTGAGCTACTGAGAAAACGTCACCTTTTTTTACTCCTTTGTCATTAATTAGAGCTAACGTTTTTTGCTGCATGAATATTGAAGCCTTAGCTGAAGCCGTTCGTTCCGTTGCATCTTTTTCGGAAACATCAACCATAGTCGCGTTACCGTCTGAATCAATATGGGTTAGATTATTCATGTTATTAACTTTCAATTTGTTGTTGTTCCTACATTCCAAGTATCCGTTTGGTTGCACATTCCACGTCTTTTTCTCTCATTAGAGACTCTCCAACGAGAAAAGAACTTATACCAAGGGCTTTCATACGCAATAGATCCTCGTGAGTATATAATCCGGACTCGCTTATGACAGTTGCACTTTCATTTATTAAAGGAGCTAATCTTTCGGTCACACCGAGGTCAACTTTTAACGTTTTAAGATTGCGATTATTAATGCCAATAAGTTCAGGAGAAAGTTTTAATGCACGTTTCAATTCTCCGAGGGAGTGAACTTCTATTAACGCATCCATGGAAAGTTCATGGGCTATTTTAATAAAATCGGCAGCTTCACTATCTTCAACACATGCCATAATTATCAGGATACAATCAGCACCGATGCGACGGGACTCTACCACTTGATATGGATCAACAATAAAATCTTTCCTGATAGTTGGCAGATTTACTGTATTTCGAGCTTGAGCTAAGAAGATATCTGCACCTTGAAAATAAGGCTCGTCAGTTAGCACGGACAAACAAGTTGCGCCACCAAGCTCATAAGAGCGTGCCAAAGCCACTGGGTTAAAATTTTTCCGTATAAGACCTTTTGATGGGGATGCCTTTTTTATTTCAGCTATTAGGCCAAATTTTTTTTCGCTTCTTGCCTTCTTGAGAGCTTTTAAAAAACCTCTTGTGGGTTTTATTTTATTTATTTCATTTAACATAGATGCTTCGGTAATGAGCAATTTCTGCTTTGCAACGTGATCCCGTTTTCTATTGCAAATCTCCCTAAGGATGTTGCCCAAGGTTAATCTCCATCCACACTAAGATTAGAAATTCTCACCAAATTATCCAACGTATTTTTTGCCAATCCGTTATCAATGGCATCGGCAGCAATTTCAGCACCTTCTTTCAAATTTTTCGCTTTATCAGCAATCAAGAGAGCCGCCGCTGCATTGAAGATAACGATATCTCTATAGGCAGAAGGTTCTCCGTCTAGCATTGATTTAACAGCCGCCGCATTCTTTGAAGGTTTGCCACCTTTAAGATTTTTTAGTTTTGCCCTTGGTAAACCGGCGTCTTCGGGGTTAACTTCAAAGTTAAAAATTTTCCCATTTTTTAGTTCTGATACGAAGGAAGGTCCTGTTGTGGTAAGCTCATCAGAACCATCAGAACCGTGCATTACCCAAACCCTGTCGCTACCAAGATTTCTTAGTGTTTCCGCAATCGGTTTGATCCATTTTTTTGAAAAAACGCCCGTAAGTTGACGTTTTACTTTTGATGGATTACATATTGGGCCGAGTAAGTTGAAGATTGTTCGAGTAGCTAATTCAACGCGAGCACCGGCGACGTGTCGCATAGCACTATGATGGCGAGGAGCCATTAAAAAACCAATATTTATCTCTTCCATAGACTTTTTTATTAGTTCAAAATCAGCGTCATTGTTAACTCCTAAGCAGGAAAGGGTATCAGCAGCTCCAGATTTTGATGAAAGGGCA
>CAZXGI010000010.1:49740-58407 GCA_964639965.1 uncultured Rhodospirillaceae bacterium | reverse complement strand
GCCACCAACGTACCAAGTAATTTGTATTTCATAATTTTCTCCTTTGGTGTTTTCATTCAAATATTATCTTAATAAGTTTTTCTCTTATATTTCCAATAACATTCGACAACTCATATGTATAACATACTCGTGGCATATGCGTAACACGAATATATGATAATTAACAAGCATCTATAGCTTTAATTATGTATCTAATTCTTTATGGTTGAGTATGGGTATTTGGCTACGTTTCTATTTATTCATGTTGCCTTTTTTGCCTGCTTCCAGAAAATTGTTCAATGGGTGGCATCAGGTATTTTCTTAAAGTAGCGGTGTCCGGTGCCGGAGCGTCTGCTATCGGGGGCTGGGAAGCACCTATTGTAACCCGTTCTAACATTCGTTGTTGCGGATAGTAATCATGTACGGCCGAATGTTGAACAGCCTGATTGTCCCAAATAACTAACATGTTCACATCCCATTTATGGCGATAATGATATTCATGTATGAGAGTTTTTTTGAATAGCAGATCCAGGATTGAGCGGCTTTCATCTTCAGCCATACCTTTAATATGTGTTGTAAATTGCGGGTTCACAAATAATATTTTTTTGCCGGTCACCGAGTGCACTCGAACGACAGGGTGTGTTACAGGTGGATATTTTTCTAGCGCTAAAAATCTATTTTTACGCCCTTCTACAGTATCAGGGAAAAGATTTTTAAAAGGTCCTAAGTCATGGACCGCCTCAAGACCCGATAAAAAGCTTTGCAAACGTTCAGACAGTCCCTCGTATATAGCGGTCATACTTGCAAAATTAGTGTCACCTCCAAGGTTTGGGATGATTTTTGAATAAAGTATGGTGGCCATGGGTGGACATTCTCTAAAAGTCTCATCCGTATGCCAGACGTCTGTCGAAGCGGGAGGGTTCCCTTCTTTATTGTCAAAAACAATCAGCTCTGGATTTCCTTCTGTGTTAGTGGAAAATGGGTGAACAGATAGTTCACCAAAATATCGGCCAAAACGTTGCAGATTATCAGATGATATAAATTGCTCAGGAAAAACGAGAACGCCATGAGTGGCGTGTGCATGAGAAATTTCTTCAATATTTTTTTTTGTTAACGATTTTGATAAATCTACGCCCTTAACCTCAGCTCCTAGGAAAACACCTTTTTTGTTAGCAGTAATAGTTTTATATTTTTTTTCAGCTAATTTGCTTGTTATTCCGTCCATTGAGGATACTCCTTTTTGTTTCCCAAAAAGCCTTAAACATACCCCACATCAGGCCCCTTATATAAACTCACATTTCAGACAAAAGGGTTAAAATTCTCCACATAGGGGTAAAGATAGCTGGGCCAATCTTCTAAATCAACCTTGGTGAGCAATTTGAATGGTCTTGCCGTTAATATAAGCAGTACCAGCGGTAATTTCGGTGTCTGGAGTCTGTAAAAGGTGTCTTGAACCACCGGTTTGCAAAAAATTAATAAAATTTCTATAATTCAGCTGCTTGTTATTCAGAATTTATGGTTGAATATGGACCAGATCGTCAGTGAAAATGCTAAAGGCACTTCTATTATAACGACAAAAAAGAGCACTTGTCGGAATTGTCACGGCGGTTGTGGTGTAATTTTTCATATACAAGATGAGAAAATCATTAAAATTGAGGGTGATCCTGATCACCCAATGAATAAGGGGGCTCTTTGTCCAATGGGAGCCTCAGCTTTAGAGCAAATTTATAATCCCAAGCGTCTAAAGTATCCGATGCGCCGAATTGGAAAGCGCGGCGAAGGAAAATGGGAGCGTATTACTTGGGATGAAGCCTATGATGAAATAGTATCGAAGATAAAAGAGACCCAAGCTGAGTATGGAGAAGAAAGTATTTGGGTTGGCACTGGAACAGGCCGACACCATTTTGCTTATGTTTCTAGGTTTGCTAATGCGATTGGTACTCCGAATTGGTGCGAACCGGGCACTGCGCAATGTTTTCGTCCGCGTGTGCATGGAAGTGTAATCACAATGGGCCAATTGCCAATTTGTGTTTATACAAATGAGGAAATGCCTGAACTGATTTTGTTTTGGGGACATAATCCACTTTATTCGAGTCCTGATGGTGAAATGGGTTTCGGCGTAAAAGAGGCTTTGGCACGAAAACCCAAGACGATCGTTGTTGACCCTCGTGAGACAATGCTCGCAAGGAGAGCCGACATCTGGCTGCAGTTGCGCCCGGGAACAGATGATGCATTAGCTCTTGCTATGCTTAATGTAATTATAGAAGAAGATTTATATGATCATGATTTTGTATCAGAGTGGACCCATGGATTTGAAGCATTAGCTGAGCGTGTAAAACAATATACTCCAGAATGGGCCGCCCCTATTACTTGGTGCAAAGTTGATCAAATCAGAGCGGCCGCACGTCTTTACGCAAGAGTCAAACCATCTATGCTTGAATGGGGATGTGCAATTGAGCATACGCCAGCCTGTTTTCAGACCGTTCGGGCGCTTTTATGTCTTCCCTCAATAACAGGCAATATTGACCATCCAGGTAGTTGGGCTTTTGGAATGATGCCTATACCACCTTTTCCCCAACTGTTTGATAAAATACCTGAAGAACAGCAGAAAAAGCGCCTAGGATATGAGGATTTTAAGGTGTTGAGTGGGGAACTAGCTCAATTGCCTTCCGCTCATATCCCAACCTTGTTTGAAGCTATTCGAACAGGTAATCCTTACCCCGTAAGAACTGGACTAATATTCGGTAATAATGCTCTTTCTACTTATGGAGAGGTTAAACTCGTTTATGAGACACTAAAGTCTTTAGACTATCTTATGGTTGCAGAACTTTATATGACGCCGACCGCCGAGCTTGCTGACTTAATATTACCTGTCTCGACTTGGGCAGAGGTCGATACTGTCGTTGCGGTACCATTTTACGGGCAAAATGTAATTACCGTTCAACAAAAATCGATTCAATACGGAGAATGCATTCAAGATGAGGTCATTATGACGGAGATTTGTCGGCGTCTTGGCGTTGAACATTGTACCGAAGACCCAGAAGAAGTTTTTGATTATTTATTGGGAGATCAACTTGGAATGAACTTTAAGGAGTTAAAGGAAAAGGGGTGGGTCAAACCAGAATTTAAGTATCATAAGTATAAAGAAAATGGCTTCAAAACGCCCACAGGAAAAATAGAACTTTATGCGACATTACTAGAAGGTAAGGGAATTGATCCTTTACCATATTACGAGGAACCGCCAGAAAGCCCCTACAGTACGCCCGAGCTTTCCAAGGAATATCCATTTATCCTGATCACAGGTGCGCGGATACCGATGTTTTTTCAGTCCGAGTTTCGTCAAATGCCAACCCTACGTAAGGGGCGGCCAGAACCTGAATGTGAGTTGCATCCAGATACGGCTAAAGCCCTAGGGGTTGAGTCTGGAGACTGGGTGTCTATTGAAACTGAACGCGGGCGATGTCGTCAGAAAGTTAAGATTTTCAAAGGTATCGATCCTAAGGTTGTCCATGCTCAGCACGGCTGGTGGTTTCCAGAAGAGGATGGCCCCGATCATGGCAATTGGCGGTCAAATGCAAATGCTCTCACCAGCATACAACCTCCTTACTGTTCGGCCATGGGAACATACCAGCTTCGTGCGCTATTGTGCAAAGTGCTTCCAGTTGCAGATTCTGAAGAGCCCTGGCAACCTGATTTGCCCAAGGAGTTTAATTCAAATGTTTCTGATGTTCAGCAATGGGATACATAAGCCTGCTATTTCCAGAACATAAGTTCAATGAGTTTATAAAACTGGTTTATTGGGGATGATTAATGCCTGATTCTAATGATCAAATATATGTTGGAGCCTATGAAGATTATCAACTTGGTAGAAAGATAATACTTGGTAGCCACTTTTTAACTTCCGAAGAAATAATTGAGTTTGCAAAAAAATGGGATCCAGTTCCATTCCATATAGATGAGCAAGCTGGACTTGAATCGACCCATGGAAGTTTAATTGCAGCAGGAGCCCACTTAATCGCGATCCGTATCAAACTGATTCAGGCTGAAGGTGTAAACCACCACGTTATTGCATCAATGGGGTGGGATGATGTGAAATTTTTAAATCCGGCGAGACCAAAGGACAACTTAACTCTTTCCTTTGAATGTATCCAAAAACGTTTGTCCAAATCGAAGCCCAATTGCGGAATTGTGACGATGTATTTTGAAATGACCAATCAAGATAATGATCTGGTTTTATCTTTAAACGACACGATATTGGTACGTACACGCGGCAATTAAATTCAATAATCAATATCGGGAGTTCCCATTAGGAAATTTTGATTGATCTGTTCTCAGTTTTTAATGGATACTGGAGGAACCATTACGATGGTTGAGACAGTATGAATGTTACCCCAGCTTTGACTGAGACTTACAAAATTATTTAAAAAATGTTTAGCAGAATAGGTCTCTTTGTTTTTTGGATGTCTTGGAAGGGCTTGGCATTTCTTTGATTTGTAAGCTTGTGTTTTGATTCGTTTGTAGAAGTTTGGCTACATTATTAAAAGGTTGCTCACCCGAAAGCCATGTGATTTCGTCGTCTTGATTTAAAATTACTGGCATGCGGTGGTGAACATGTGCAACAGATGGGGTAGCTTTACAAGTAATGATAGTAAAGTTTTCACCATCGAATAGACCGGCAAAAGACATTAATCCAAGATTACGTGGATAGATACGCGTTTTAATTTTGAGATTTTCTTTCTGGCGCCACTCATAATATGCTGTTGCTGGGATTAGGCATCGGTTTTGTATTATTGCTTGAAAGGTTGGTTTTTTATCTAGGGTCTCCGATCGGGCATTGATTATTGGATTTTTGCTCCAATCCGCTTTAAGGCCCCATTGAAGACAGGTAATTTGTCGTTGATTTGTAATTACCGGGATTAGGTTGGTCGGTCGTACTTCTTTCATTCTGGAAAAAATAGACGTAGATTGAGGTATAGCTGTTGCAGCAAATCTCAAGATAATTTTTTCAAATGTTTGGTTAAGTTCAAACCGTGAGCACATTAGACATTTAACCTAAATTTTTACTTTCTTATCTATCTGCTGGAAATTTAACGTATTTTGCCTTAAATCAGAAGGATGAAATCGAATAAAAAGTTAGCAATTATAACTGGAGCAAGTCGTGGAATAGGCTATGCGACAGCGTCTTTGTTCATCGAAAAGGGTTGGCAGGTAATAAGTTGTTCTAGGGAGCCTGAAATTGAGCAAAATAATATTGATAAGAATTGGATAGCACATATTCCTGTCAATTTAGCTGATGCCAAGAGCGTCGATGATTTTATCAAAAAGGTAAACAAGAAAATAGAAGACCAACCGTTGGGTGCTTTAATCAATAATGCTGGCATGTCCCCTAAAGCGGACAACAAAGAGCGGTTAGGTTGTTTAAATGGTGATATTGATGCATGGCGGGGTGTATTTGAACTAAATTTTTATGCTCCCCTAAGTTTGGGCCGGGGTTTTGCTTCTGCTTTGCATAAAGGTGCGGGAGCCATAGTTAACGTGACGTCTATCGCCGGTCATATGATACATCCATTTGCTGGGTCCGCTTATTCTAGTTCAAAGGCGGCTTTATCAGCATTAACTCGTGAAATGGCAAATGAGTTTGCTGCTCTTAATGTTCGTGTGAATGCGGTGGCACCTGGAGAGATATCTACACCAATGATACAGCCCGAATATGAAATGTTAATACCTCGTATCCCTCTAAATCGAATGGGTACGCCAAAAGACGTTGCAAGCACAATATATTATTTATGTTCAGAAGATGCTGGTTATATTACAGGCACTGAAATTTGGGTCACAGGTGGTCAACACATGTCTTGAAAGAATAATTATCAGTGTCATATTTTGGTTTTCAAATTTAATTTAGGCCTCTAGTTCTGATTTAAATGCGTATAGCCAATTTAACCTATTTTTAAGATGGTTAATGGAGTGGTATAGCCAGCCGGTTATATGGCCGACATCACTGTTGTGATAGTTATGTAAATCTTCGAACCTAACCAATTCAACCTCGCAAACTTCAATTATTAGGTCGACTTGACTTATTTGCTCCATTTTTTCTAAGTGGTGAATAAAACGGAACTTGAGAGCAAATACTAATTCGTTAAGTTCGCTGCCACCAGGCCGGATATTGGCGACAAGTAATGTTTTAAGTGCTGTAATCCCGGCTTCGGTAATAATTAGATCTGGATTGGGAGTGCCAACATTTGATGTGGTACTAGCTAATCCCTCAAATCGCAGTAGTTCGATGGATTCACCCATTAGTTCGAGAGATGGGCCGGTAATGCGGCTAACAAAGTGGCGTACTGAATGTGCTAGGTCATCGTAAGCCATGGGGGAGCTATTTGTTGTTGAGTTAGCCGCGAGTGTTCCTAACGCACAAAGTCGTATAGCTTCTCTCGGTGTTAAAGTATTATCTGAATACATAATAAAGTTTAATCATAGAGCTAAATATTTAGATATAAAGTGGCACATTTGGCGAAGAAATCTTGATCGTAGGTTTTTTAGGTTTGGATTTATAAACACTTTTTCTTTGTTGCAGTTAGAGCTGGAAATTCTTCTTCATATGTTTGTTTGCATAAGAGTTTAATAGGGATCTATGTTTTCTTTATTAAACCCCTAGAGATCATTATCGCCAGTTAACAAAGGTGCCTAATGCAATATTAAGCAGCCTGTTTTAAACCAAGTTGTCCCCAAACTTTTTGAAGTGCTTTTACGAGTTGTTTCATCAATTCATCATTGTGTAACGGTGTCGGGGTAAAGCGCAGACGTTCAGTTCCGCGAGGGACCGTTGGATAATTAATTGGCTGAACGTATATACCGTGATTGAACATCAATTCGTCACTTGCTTGCTTGCATAGAACAGGGTCACCAACAATGACAGGCACAATATGAGTTTCCGTTGGCATGACGGGAATTCCCGCATCGCGAAGACGTTGTTTGAGGGCCGCAGCTCGTTCTTGATGCAGTTCGCGAAGTTCATTATGGTCTTTGACATACTTAACGCTAGCAAGACATCCCGCTGCTACAGCGGGCGGCATTGAAGAGGAAAAAATAAAGCCATCTCCATAGGAACGAATAAAATCGCATAGGGCGGTAGAACCTGCTATGTAACCTCCAACAACCCCGAACCCTTTTGCAAGTGTGCCTTGTATAATGTCAATCCGATCCATGAGATCGTCCCGTTCTGCGACGCCCGCTCCATGTTTGCCATAAAGGCCGACAGCATGGACTTCATCAAGAAATGTCAGGGCATTATATTTTTTTGCAAGATCGCAAATTTCTTTTATAGGAGAAATATCTCCATCCATTGAATATACGGATTCAAATGCGATTAGTTTAGGTTTTTGTGATTTAATTTTTTTTAGCTTTTGTTCAAGGTCATTTAAATCATTGTGTTTGAAGATCATTTTCTCTGAGCCAGAGTGCTTTATTCCGGCGATCATTGAATTATGGTTGAGCGCGTCGGAAACTATCACGCAATCAGGTAGCATTTGTCCAATGGTGCTAAGAGTTGTGAGGTTGGCTACATAACCAGAAGTAAAAATCAGGCCCGCTTCTTTATTATGGAGTTGGGCCAGTTCTTGCTCAAGCAACACATGATAGTGATTTGTTCCTGAAATATTGCGCGTGCCGCCAGCTCCAGCACCACATTTGTTGATTGCTTGGTGCATTGCATCCATGACAACAGGACTTTGTCCCATACCTAGATAATCATTTGAGCACCAAACCGTGACATCAGCAACCTCAGTTCCTTGATAGTTTTTTGCGGCAGGAAATTTTCCTGCGTCTCGCTCCAAATCTGCGAAGACACGATAGCGTCCTTCGGTTTTTAGAGCAGCGACCTTATCGGCAAAGAACTCGTCATAATTCATGCTCACAACTCCTAATTTCTAATTTGTTACATCAAATATGCGATTTTCTTTTTATGAGCAAGACCATTATAACGATTAAAATTGCTAAAACACAGTTTTACAGCTTATTTTTATTTTAAACCTTTGTTAATTAAAATTTTATGTGTTTCATCCAGTGACCTCTCAATTATCCTTAACATTTTTTCAATCTGTTTGTCCTCAATTATTAAAGGTGGCGCAAATGCGAGGCTATCGCCCATTGCTCTCGAAATTAAGCCATTAGACTGAATTTGGTTAGCAAAAATGGCTCCAACTTCATCGCTTGAGTTGAAAGGTTCTTTCGTTTGTTTGTTTTTTACAAGTTCTATAGCGGCGAGAAGTCCGACACCCCTGGCATCACCGATTAGGGGGTGGTCTATTAGAGATCTGATACCATTTTGAAATGTTGGCGAAACCTTATTTACATGTTCCACTATATTTATGCGGTCGTATATTCTTAGTGTTTCTAGAGCTACTGCGCATGGAACAGGGTGTCCGCCATATGTGTAACCGTGACTAAAAATCCCAATTTTTTCACTTTCTATCTTGATTGAGCGAAAAATATTTTCTGAGACCATTAAAGCCGAAATGGGCTGATATCCTGAGGAGAGGCCTTTGGCTACCGATATCATATCTGGCTGTAGGCTGTATGTTTGAGAGCCGAACATGTTACCGGTTCGCCCAAAACCACATATAACTTCATCTACAACAAAAAGTATCCGGTATTCCTGGAGAATTTTTTGGATTTTCTCAAAATAGGTTT
>CAZXGI010000010.1:0-49640 GCA_964639965.1 uncultured Rhodospirillaceae bacterium | reverse complement strand
ATATACCAAATAATCTTTACAGCGGTATCATTGGCTTCTGAACCCGAATTTGCAAAAAAAACCTTGGACATTGGAACTGGAGCCATGTCTAGCAATTTTTCGGCTAATGCAATTGCTGAAGGGTGTGATTTACCACCGAAGGAATGATAAAAGGGTAGTTCGTTCATAGCCTTGTTAGCAGCTTCAACTAATTGTTTGTTATCAAATCCTAGAGATGTGCACCAGAGACCTGCTAGACCTTCAATGTATTTTTTACCATTTTCATCATAAACGTATATACCTTCACCTTTGGTAATTATCAGTGGTCCCGTTTCATTATGTGACGCTATATTAGTATAAGGATGAAGAACATAGTCAATATCACGTTGGGCAAGAGACTTAGAAGGTTGGTTCATTTGTGTCGCCCATATTCATCGTCAAACCTTTCGATGTCATCCTCTCCTAAGTAATCACCGGACTGAACTTCAATAATTTCAACGATTTCATCAGTTTTATTTTCCAGTCGATGAACTACGCCAATTGGGATATAGGTTGATTCATTTTTTTCTAATTCGATGACGTCGTCACCACGAGTGATTGTCGCTGTACCGGCCACTACAACCCAATGTTCGGCCCTATGCTTATGCCGTTGGAGGGAAATTTTTGAGTTTGGGTTTAAACTAATTACCTTTACTTGAAATTGGTTCCTGGTTTCTAACTTTTGGAACCAACCCCAAGGACGATATACTTTGGAATGTGAAAGGTGTTCAAGGCGATTTGTAGACCTGATTTCTTCAACAATTGAATTTACGTCTTGGGCGACGTCCTTATTCGCTACCAAAATAGCATCGTTCGTAGCAATGACGATAGTATTTTCAAGACCCACTGTTGCCACCAGCGTATTTTCAGAACGAATTAATGAGTTTTTGGTATTTCGTGAAATTACATCGCCTATTATAACGTTACCGCTTTTATCTTTATCTAGTAATTGCCACAATGTGTCCCAAGATCCGACATCGTTCCAACCCATTTTCACAGGAACGACAACAATATTTTCTGATTTTTCCATGATAGCATAGTCTATGGAAATTGATGGGCTTTTATTAAAAGACTCTTTGTCTAGGCGGTGAAAATCAAGGTCCTTTTCTGCTTTAGAAACTGCCGTTTTGCAGGCTTTTATTATTTTCGGGGAACATCTCTCTAATTCTTCGATATACTTAGAAACGGAGAAAAGAAAAATTCCACTATTCCAGTAATAATTATCATCTTCTAAAAATACTTTAGCAGTTGCTAATTTGGGTTTTTCGATAAATGCGTCAACTTTAAAACAACCCTTTTGGTGTGAGGTTATATTTGATTTTTTAATATAACCGAAGCCAGTTTGGGCTTTAGTAGGTTGAATACCAAATGTTACAAACGAACCATCGACTGCTGCCGGTATAGATTTTTTGATGGCGGCTTTAAAAGCAATTGTGTCAATAATAACATGATCCGATGGCATGATCAAAATAACCGCCTTTGGGTCCTGTTTCGCAATTGTAATAGATGCAACAGCGGCCGCTGGAGCTGTATTACGTCCAACAGGCTCAAGAATAATAGCCTCTGGTATGATATCAATTTCTTTCAGTTGTTGGGCTACGATAAATCGGTGTTCCTCATTGCATATGACTAGAGGTTTCGCAAAATTATTATCGGTTAGTCGTGAGGCTGTTTCTTGTAAAAGACTCAGCTCTGAATGCAAAGACTGCAATTGTTTTGGGTAATGAGCCCGCGAGAGAGGCCAAAGTCTTGTTCCCGACCCACCAGATAGGATTACTGGAACGATTTTGCCATTTTTATTTTTCATTATAAATTTAGCCTAAAATGTTAAATGACGACTATACTCTATATTAAACAGCGGATAATCTTATAATAACAGCACTGATAGAATTAGAGGGTTTAGCAATTATAATTTGTTATCAAATTCAAATTGAACGAAAAAAAAACCTACCAAAATGGGCAGGTCTTTTGTTATGGGTCCTAACAGTCATGGCTACCATTAGTGTTTCTAATTTTTTATGAATTTTCCATCAAACCCTCAGCAATATTTAAATTAATACTAATGAGGCCATCAAACAACTCATCATCGGGACTTTTTAGCCCTTTGGTTGTCTGTTTATCGACGTAGATACTCAGGCTCATCAAATTAGCTTTGAGCTCCTCAGGAAGCGCGTTGTCTGCTTGGGAAACATCCGCTTGAACAATTGACCAAAGCATTTGATTGTATTTTAATGCTCTCTCTCCAAGTTCTCTATCATCCAACTTCTGGCGTGCTTGGTCCATAACATATGCTGCTTGAGAAAATGCCGCGGCATCCATCTCACGTTTATTATCAAATTTAAATTTAGTTTCTTCGGCCATTATGTAGTCCCCAAATTGTAATTCGCGCAACAGCTCTATTTAGTCCTAGGTATAGAGCGACTATAACATCATTAACATATACGGCATTTTTATAGGGAAAAGCAAATATTGAAAGCCTGAATTGAGCTTATAGTATAATTCTTGAAATTAATTTTGTTAATAAATTTTAAAGTGCTCCGAGATTTTAACGTTGCTAATCTTGCTTTATTATTTGTTACAGCGTAGCAATGGCCCAGAAAACCCTTATTTTTGGTAATTTTGTGCTTCTCTGGGGATAAGGATGACGTTTTATTGGATTTGTAGTTTGATTATTTTTCATATAGTTCCATAAAACCTTTTCCGCACACAAATTTGGGTTATGACAGAAAAATACTGAAATGCAGGGGTATTTTAGATCAATAAAAATTGATTCGCTGAAGAGAGATTCGATAAATTAGATTAAAAATCTTGTTGAGAATCTATTTGTAAATCCATAAATTTAAAAAAATATTTTCAACATAATACGGTTTTCCCGAGCGTCGGTCAAAATATGCGAGTGTTTTGAAATGATATTGGGCATCATCATCTGAAGTGGCTGCTAATGTTTGCAAAACGTGTTTATTTAAATGAAACTAAGATGGAATCATATGGCTGATAATAAATTAAAAGCTCAAGTCTTGGTGGATAAAGGCGCTAATGCGCACCAGATCGGTCAACTTAAAAAGGCTGAAAACTTTTATAAGCGTGCATTAAAAATTGAAAATAATAATGCCGATGCGATGCATTTATTAGGTCTTTTAACACATCAAAAAGGAAGACATGAATATGCCGCCAAACTAATTAAGAAAGCCCTTATAATAAAACCAAATGAGCCAAACTATAATACTAATCTCGCCATCATTTATAATAAACTTTCGCGTTGGGACGAATCGGAGAAGGTTTGCCGTATAGCTATTGAGAGTGCCCCTAAACATGCCGAGGCCTACAACAATCTGGGTCGAGCATTGTCAGCACAAAACAAATTCATCGACGCGGAGGCCGCTTATGCCAAGGCGATTGAATATGCCCCGCAAGATGCTTCTGCAGGAAACAATTTGGGCTATTTATATATGCAGCAGGGGCTCCTTGCTTTGGCGGAGAAAGCTTTTCTTAAAGCCATCAAAGTTGATGGGGCCTTCTTGTTGGCCTATAGCAATTTGGCTACAACATACCTAGCTATGGGTTTGCTGGATAAAGCTGAAGAAATTTGTCGAGCAGCTATATCGAAAGAACCAAATTTTATCCCAGCAATCCATAGTTTAGGCGTGGTATTGACCCGTTTAAATAAGAGTGATAGTGCTGAAAAATTTTTTAAACAAGTGCTGGATTTTGATCCTTACCACAGTCAGGCGGTGTTAAATTTAGCTTCACTATATT
Source organism: uncultured Rhodospirillaceae bacterium (assembly GCA_964639965.1). GTDB lineage: Bacteria > Pseudomonadota > Alphaproteobacteria > Rhodospirillales > UBA2165 > TMED23. The sequence continues at coordinate 45,866 of CAZXGI010000010.1, read as the reverse complement.
CAGTGCAGGGTAAAGTTGATTTGGCAAAAAAATTGTTTGAAAAAGCAATTAAACTTGAGCCCACTAATTCTGAAGCCCATGTAAATATGGGGATTTTTTACTCCGAGCTAGGTCAGCTTGGCGAAGCTGTAATTTACTTAAATAAGGCACTCGAACTAGATCCAGATAATATTGAAGCTTATTATATTTTATCTACCTCTGGGAGGGTTGTATTAGAACTCGAAGTTCTAAATAGACTCGAGATGAAACTTGATTCTAAGTCAGGAATAACGCCAGATCAAAGAACCAAAATATATTTTATCTTAGCTATGCAGTTGGAGCGGTCAGGCAACGTTAGCCGCTCATTTTATTTTTATGATATTGGTAATCAATTCCGCCAGCAATTATTTGATGAATCAGGTAACAGTTTTGATCATGACCTGCATTGCAAAGAACTTCAGAGGTATAAAAGAACATTTTCTGAGGGTTTTTTCATAAAATGGGCAGAGTTGGAGGAAGTTTCATCACCTGAAGTCCCTTCTCCTATCTTTATTGTCGGCATGCCACGTTCAGGAACAACGTTGATTGAGCAGATAATCGCGTCGCATCCAGAGGTGTCTGCTGGTGGAGAATTATCCATCATTGGAAGGTTTGTGGATGATTTTGTTACAGCTACAGGCGGTAGGGATAATTTTCCTGCCAGCATTTCAAATCTGGATCTCAAACAGATTACGAAATGGAAAAGTATTTTTTCTGCAAAATTAAGAAAATTAACGTCTAGCGAATGTTATGTGATTGATAAAACACCCTTTAATTTTAATAATTTATGGCTCATACAGCTTATGTACCCTAATTCGAAGATTATTCATTGCACACGAGATTTTAGAGATGTTGGGTTATCCTGTTACCAGCAAAATTTTGTAGAGAAATATGCTTGGAGTTGCAATCTTACTCAAATTGGTCATTACATAAATGCTTATAGTGATTTAATGGCTTTTTGGAAAAAAGTTCTTAATTTACCAATATTAGATGTTCGTTATGAAAATTTTGTTCTTGATGCAGAATCTAGTAGCCGAAAGATATTAGATTTTCTCAAACTCGAATGGCGTGGTGGTATTTTAGATTTTTATAATAACGACATCCAGGTGCGAACGGCATCAAAGTGGCAAGTTCGCTTGCCGGTTTATAGACACTCAGTGGATAGATGGAAAAAATTTGAAAACGAGCTTGCTCCGCTGATAAATACATTAAAGATATTTTAGTTTATGTTTTCTGGTATGAGTAACACTGCTTGGTAATGATAAAAGATTTCGAAATAAATTACTTATCCAATGCAGATTTATTTTTGAATGTCGACATTAAGTTAAAATCTGAATAGATTCTGAAAGTTACTTTTTATTGAATAAACGATAATTCTATTTTTTACTAATTTTTATTGTTAGATGTTCAAATAATTAAATTTAATGGATTTAAAATGAAACGAGACCCTATAATCTGGGTGTTGATAGATGAGCGCCCTGGAACAGGTAGCCAAAGCAAGGGGGTAGCTATTTCACTTGGGATACCGTTTATAGAAAAATATTTAAGATGGTCCCGTTTCGCTTGTTTGCCAAATATGTTATTGGGTCCGTCCTTGCTGGGGTTAACGAATGCTTCTAAATCCGCTATTAATCCGCCCTGGCCCGATATAGTTGTAGCTTCTGGCCGCCGTGCAGCGACTGTCGCACGCTACATAAAGAGGCGAAATCCCCAAGAATGCAGTCTTATCCAAATAATGTATCCAGGTAACTTAGCGATAAATGAGTTTGATATAATTGCTGTTCCTAACCATGATTTCAGTATAGCCAATTCAAAAAATATTCTTCGAACAATTGGTGCCCCTAATAACATTGGCCATGACCAAATTTCGAGTGCCAATATCCAATGGAACAAAGAATTTTCCAGTCTTAAAAAACCCATTATTGGTCTGGTTATAGGTGGAGCAACGAAACGTCGCTCCTTTACAAAAAAGATGGCAGGCAAACTCGGTCATCAAACCGCCAATCTTGTCAATGAATTGTCAGGGAGCCTCATAATAACTACAAGCCCACGAACCCGTGATGAATTAGAACCTATACTCAATTGTATTTCAGAGAAAAATATAAGACCTTCTTTTTTGCATTGTTGGCGTCGGGAAGATAGTGCAGATGATAATCCTTACTTAGGAATTTTATCTCATGCCGATCATATAATTATGACGGGTGATTCAACTTCAATGTGTTCTGATGCATGCACAAATGGTAATACGGTTCATATTTTCGCGCCCAATGGTTTTTTGGGGAAAAAACACCAACGCTTCATTGATGAATTGGTGTCCGGGGGTTACGCCTATCTTTTGGGAGAGTACTTGGTTAAATCTTCATCTTGTGTTGTACAAAAAAAATTAGATGTGGCAGCCCAGATTGCCCGCGAAATTGAGATCCGGGTATTATCTAAATTTGGCCAACACTGAAAACGCCTGGTGATCATAAAAATTCACAAAGTATATAAAAAGTGTATAATCCACTATAAACTGATCGCTTAGAAGGTTTTTAATGATAACACCTGAACCATTTAAAATTAAAACTTCGGGAGGGTATGACCTTGCTGACCACTTTCTCGCATGTGCGAAATTAGGTCGTTATTTAACGGTAGCTTCTGATACACGATTTTTTATTACAGATGATTTTCAAGGCAATGCAGTTATACATGAAGCTGCTGCGGTTGCCGCGATTTATTCTAAAGACAAGTTGGTGGCGGAAGCCGCTTTGATGCCACTGAGTGGAGGAGTATCTAAACTAAAAGGAACCCATCGAGAAAAATATGAGCGATTATTCCAGTTAATTGAAAAACAGGCACTATCAGATGATGTTCGTTATACCGCACGGTCACTAATAGAAGCTCGTTTTCGTGATTCGGAAATCCGAGACATAGAGTCTCAGTTAGGTGGTAAAATAACTCCGGCCCGATCGCGTTACCGCGAGTTCCTAATTATCATAAAAGAGTTAATGCACAAAAAGTTGACACCTAAATCCTTTATAGAGGAGTTTAGGGAGTTTACTCAGGATGTTGCTGGAAAATTAGATTTTGGTATTTACAGTTTTTGTCTTGATAGTTTGTTCAGGAGCCTCGAAATTCGAGACACGGTAAAAAAATTATTAATTATAGAAATTCTCACTTTTCCAACTTTAATCCGCCGAGAATTGATTAGTAACGTTTTATCTTACCCTGGTTTGACCCGGGATTTACTCGAGTTTGTTGAGTTAACAATAGAACAAAAATTAGACCCTGAGACTATTCTTGAAATAGGATTGTTAAAGGATTTGAAATTACGTCGATTCTCTATGGAGTCAATTAATGACCTAGCAAGCCAATCACGACTTACTTCGCTTCATTAATTTGGATCAAATTATTTATTGGTTTTTTGCTATCCTGGTTAAATCAAATAGTTTTTCTTTCGGTGTTCAGATATATTAAATAGGGCGATAGCTTGGGTAAGATTGAGTTAGCCAGAAAATTCTTGATAAAATTATTTGTAAATTGATTGTATTTTAATTACCGGCATAGATATTTTTGTTAGTTTAAATGTTGTTTAAATAAAGGTAATTCCGTAAGTGATTCAGCAATTGAAGGGAGTAATTTAGTTTTAAAATATTTAGAATTTAAGGCTAAAGATGTGCTTTGCTCCGTACCCCTGATCCCATGCCCTGTACGCAAGTGAATGCCACCAGCACAACCAGCATTGAAGCCTGCACGAATGTCACTTGAGCGGTCGCCAATAATCCATGACTTTTTTAATTTAATTTTCATAAGTATTTCGGCCATAAGTAGCATACCTGAATTTGGTTTTCTCCACGGGTGGTCTTTGTGAAAATAAGGTGCTCGAGCCTCCGGGTGGTGGGGACAAGCAAAAACCGCATCAATATTTGCTTGGGCGTCATTCAAAATCGAAAAAATTTTTTCTTGTACTTCAATGAAATGTTTCCAATCGTAGTATCTGCGGCCAATACCCGCTTGGTTAGTCACAATTATTATTGGTATTTTTAAGGCATTGGCTCGCCTAATGACTTCGATGGCGCCTGGAATTATGCTGACATCTTCTGGTCGATGAAGGTAATTTACTTCTTCAATAATCACACCATCGCGATCCAAAAATAATGCAGGGCGTTCAGAAGTATAAATTTTTTCGGAGATCACCTGCGACCAAACATTCTCATCGGTCACAAAAAATTTTAATTCCTTTGGGTTCATAGTCTCGATTTTCTTCTCCAAATAATATCAGTCGCTTGACAATAGACGTTTTTGACGATGTGCTCTAGGAAAATGAACTATAAATTTAAAGAGACCTAGAATGCCGAAGAAACAAAAACAAATATCACTTCATTCACGTGTCACGACTGTAGGACTTGATCGGACACCTCACAGGGCATTCTTGCGCGCTATGGGCCTAGATGATGAGGCAATCGGAAAGCCTTTTATTGGGGTTGTAACAACGGCAGGCGAAACAACACCCTGTGTAATGACTTTAACCCCGCAAGCCAAGGCTGCCAAACAAGGTGTTATTGAATCTGGTGGGACCCCTAGAGAATTTACGACTATTTCAGTTTCAGATGGTTTGTCGATGAACCACCAGGGTATGAAATTTTCGCTTATCTCACGGGAAGTCATAGCTGATAGTATCGAGCTTGTTGTGCGCGGCCATGCTTACGATGGGATTATAGGTTTTGGTGGATGTGATAAGAATCTTCCTGGAATAATGATGGCCATGGTTCGCTGCAATGTACCCTCTGTATTCATTTATGGTGGCAGTGCATTACCGGGAACCTGGCGAGGGAAAGATGTCAGTGCTTTAGACGCTTATGAGGCTGTTGGCGCGGTTATGACGGGCAAAATGGATGAAAATGAACTCCAGGAGTTAGAGCGTGTATGTTTACCGACGACTGGAGCTTGTGCCGGTCAATTTACCGCTAATACAATGGGCATGGTTTCAGAGGTTTTAGGTTTGGCGCCATTAGGTTCCTCAATGATACCGGGGATTTTTGAGGAGCGTCTTGACGTGGCAAAAAAAGCTGGCGAACTCATTATGCTGGCTGTAAATGGGGAAGGACCCTTGCCTCGAGATCTAATAAACCGCAAAAGTTTGGAGAATGCTAGTGCTGTTGTCGCCGCAACTGGTGGATCAACGAATGCGGGTCTTCATATTCCAGCTATAGCCCATGAGGCCGGGATCAAGTTCACTCTTGATGATGTCGCAGCGGTTTTTGAACGTACACCCTTGCTGGCGAGTTTGCGCCCGGGTGGGTTATATCACGCAAAAGATGTTTATGATGCTGGCGGCGTCCCTGTTTTGTTAAAAGAATTACTGAATAGCGAACTTCTTTATGGTGATTGTTTAACTATAGAAGGAAATACTTTGGAAGAGGCATTGTTAGATGCCCCAGCGCCAGATGGCCAGGTATTTTTTTCTAGGGAAAACGCCATTTCAGAATCAGGTGGAGTGGTTGTTTTAAAAGGCAATCTGTGCCCCGATGGAGCATTACTTAAGGTGGCAGGTTTAGCTAAATTGGTTCATGAAGGTCCCGCTTTGGTTTTTGAGAGCGAAGAAGCTTGTATGGAAGTGATTAAGAAACGAGATTATGCCGAAGGTTCTGTTATTATAATTCGTAATGAAGGGCCAAAAGGTGGCCCCGGTATGCGAGAAATGTTGGGCGTTACCGCTATTATTTATGGTCAAGGAATGGGCGAAAAAGTAGCACTCTTGACAGATGGTCGTTTTTCGGGGGCAACAAGAGGTATGTGTATTGGCTATGCTTCTCCAGAGGCAGCGTCCGGCGGACCCATTGCTCTGATTCAAACAGGAGATATTGTGAGGATTGATGCTAAATCCCGATCAATAGATGTTAAATTGTCTGTTAAAGAAATGAATGCCAGACGTGAAAAATGGGTTTCTCCAGATTTTGCAAAATTGGCGGGTGCACAGCAAAAATACGCAGCTACTGTTGGCCCAGCTAACTTGGGAGCTGTGACGCACGCTGGTAATGTCCATTGGGAGGTTGAGGTGCCGGTCGATTCAGGAGATATCACGTGAAACCAAAATTAGGGTATATTGGCTTGGGTCTAATGGGATCACCCATGGTAGACCGATTACTATTAGGGGGCTATGACGTTATTGTATGGAACCGAACTCGACAAAAAATATTTCCAGCTATTGAGAAGGGGGCCGCAGAAGCTTCCTCAGTTGGTGAATTAGTATCCGATTCAGATATAATCCTAATGTGTCTGATTGATTCTAAGGCAGTAGAAGATGTTGTATTTGGAGAGGGGGGAGTAGCGAATACTGGGACAAAAGATCAAGTCATTGTTGATTTTTCCTCTATGCAACCAGATTTAACGCGCAGTTTTGCTGCGCGGCTTAAGTCAGAAACCGGGATGGGTTGGGTCGATGCTCCGGTTTCAGGTGGTGTAAAGGGGGCTGAAGCAGGTACTCTCGCCATTATGGCTGGAGGGGCAAAATCTGATATTGAATATGTCCGGCCAATTGTTGAGGAATTGTCTGAGCGTTTTACTCATATGGGTGATTGCGGTGCAGGGCAAGTTGCTAAGCTATGTAATCAAATTATTGTTGGTAGCAATATAGTGGCAATAGCTGAAGCAATTAGTTTTGCAGAAAAATCAGGTTGTATTGATGCTTTGAAGCTATCAGAGGCACTCAAAGGCGGTTGGGCTGATTCGCAGCCGTTTCAAATAATGGCCCCAAGGTTTGCTGCTCGTCAGACTGAACCAATGATTGGGGCGTCTGACACAATGTTGAAAGATCTGAAAACAGCACAAGATTTTGCTTTCCAGAAAGGAGCTTCAATACCTATGACAAACTTATCTTCTGAGGTTCTTCATAAACTATCTTCTATAGGCCTTGGGAAGAGAGATATTTGCGAAATTATGGTCGTATTTGATACCGAGGGAGTTCCTTATGAAAATTAAAGCTATCGAAAATATTGGTTTGTTGGCTGATGTAAATTAAATGACTATACAAATAAATCTCGTATTAATTGCTAAATAATTTTGGGTTACTAATGATTAAGACTCTGTCGTTTATATTGCTTGTATCGGTTAAATTTATGTAAAATCAAAAGGAGAACCCTTGATGGCCGAGAGCCTAGATGTACTCTTCATTAATCCCGGCGATAGAAAGCAAATTTATCAGGATCTTGGCAATGACTATGCGGCGATTGAGCCCCCCGTGTTCGCCGGTTTATTCGCGACCTATATGCGCCTTAAAGGTAAAACAGTAGCCATTTATGACGCACCCGCGCTGAGTGCTAGCGCTGCAGAAGTTGCTCGATCTGCGGTGGAGGATTACTGTCCAAAACTGATCGTAATTGTCTGTTATGGTTTGCAGCCATCAGCATCGACGCAAAATATGACAGCAGCCGGCGACATTGCCCGGCTAATTGATGGGGCCGGGACGGATGCTAAGGTGATGATGACTGGAACCCATCCGGCCGCACTACCTGAACTGACTATGAAAGAAGAGGCTGTTGATTTTGTTTGTGACCTTGAAGGCCCGGTCACAATTTTCAAAACTCTTCAAGCTATAAAAGATCAAGTCAATGACTTTAGTAGCATACCGAGCCTTTGGTCACGTGATGGTGATAAAATCATACCTCCGGTAGAAGCAGAGTCTCTTATAATGGATCTGGATAATGAGATGCCCGGTATTGCTTGGGATTTGTTACCTATGGAAAAGTACCGCGCACATAATTGGCATAGTTTTACCGATATTCATAATCGTTCCCCTTATGCGGCGATCCACACAAGTTTGGGTTGTCCCTACAAATGCCATTTTTGTTGCATTAACGCCCCGTTTGGTAAATCAAGCTATCGAATGTGGTCTCCGGAGGTTGTGGTAAAAGAGATAGATATGCTCGTAGAAAATTACGGGATCAAGAACCTTAAGTTTGTTGATGAGATGTTTGTGCTAAATAAGAACCACGTTTTGGGAATTTGTGATCTACTCATTAAACGTGAATATGAGGTTAATATTTGGGCATATGCAAGGGTTGATTCCGTGCAAAATGAGTTTTTGGACAAGTTAAAGGCGGCTGGTGTGAACTGGTTATGTCTCGGCATAGAAAGTGCGAGTGATCATGTGAGAGATGGAGCTGACAAGATTTATGGCAATGATGATATCAAAGATGTCGTCCGACGTATTCAAGGCGCAGGCATCAATATAATTGCGAACTATATATTTGGTCTTCCCGATGATAGTCTTGAACGGATGCAGGAAACTTTTGACCTAGCGCTTGAACTCAATTGTGAGTTTGCAAATTTTTATTCGGCTATGGCCTATCCCGGTTCGCCGCTTTATGATGATGCCATCAGACTAGGCCTAGAATTGCCAGCGTCATGGAAAGATTATTCACAACATGGTTATAGCTCTAAGCCCCTGAATAACCAGTACTGCAGTTCGTCAGAAATTTTGGAATTTAGAGACAAAGCTTTTGATGCTTATTTCAAACACCAACCTTACTTGGATTTGGTGCAGGAAAAATTTGGATTAGATGTTGTTCAGCATATTAGAGAACTCACGGCTATTCCATTAAAACGAAAACTACTGGATAATTAGCAGTTGAAGAAATTATCCTATGGCACAGTAAGGATTTCTAATTGACACTAAATGATTTAAAATCCAAGGCGTTATGGTTACGGCAAGAACTTTTCAAAATGGCAATGCGTCAAAAGAAGGGTCATATACCATCTAGTTTTTCCTGCGCCGAAATTCTTATAGCCCTATATTATGGCGGAGTTGCAACGATTACGCGAGGTCAACCTGAAAATCAAAATCGTGACCGAGTAATTATGAGCAAAGGCCACGCCGCGATGGCACAATATCCAATTCTGGCTGATTACAACTTTTTTACCAACAAGGAGTTAGAACGTTTTACACAAAAAGACGGCCTTTTAGGTATGTATGCTGATTTTCGTATCCCTGGTATAGAGGGTATTTCTGGATCGCTTGGTCACGGAGTAGGCATGGGAGCAGGTTTCGCGATGGCTGCACGCCAAGATGATGGCGGTTATAATACTTTTGTGATTGTGGGTGATGGCGAGTGTTATGAGGGCTCAATCTGGGAGTCTGCCTTGTTCGCAGCCCATCATAAGCTTGATAATTTGATTGTGATTGTTGATCGTAATGAACTGTGCATCATGGGAAAAACCGAGGAACTTCTTGAACTCGGAGATCTTAAGGATAAATGGTGCAGTTTTGGATGGCATAGCGTTGGCGTCGATGGTCATTCTTTCGATGAATTAATGCCGGCGTTTGATTTGGTTGGTAAAACTGGCGGAAAGCCCTTGGTCATTATTGCTAATACAGTTAAGGGAAAAGGCATCTCATATATGGAAGGACGCTCTGAGTGGCATAATCGTATGCCCAGTGACAAACAAATTGCACAAGCGCGCACTGAGTTGGGACTCGAAGTCTAATAATGTCAAGTACGCCTTTATACCCCTTGATGAGGGATGTTGTAATAAACCGTATTTTTGAGTCAGCAAAAAATGATAAAGATATTTTATTTATTAGTGCCGACTTAGGTGCGGCGGCTTTGGATGATTTTAGAGATAAGCTACCTGATCAGTTTATCCATGCGGGCATTTCTGAGCAGAATATGATAGATCTGGCTTCCGGTTTAGCATTAAGTGGTAAGAAAGTTTTTCTTTATGCCATGGCACCTTTCTTAACGGCAAGGTGTTATGAACAGATAAAATGTGTAATCGCATCGATGAATTTACCTATAACATTGATAGCAGTTGGCGTCGGCCTCGGGTATGATCATGCTACACTGACACATTTTACGCCCGAAGATATAGCTTGTATGCGTGCTTTGAATGGAATTGAAGTTCTTACGCCTGGCGATGCCGAATCTGCTGAAGAGGTTGCCAGCGTAGCTATTATGGACCCAGACTTTCGTTATATTCGCCTCGACCGTCAAGGATTGGAGCCCATTTATAATGGCGAATTCAAGGTCGTATATGATCAAGGTTTTGGCCACATCGCAAAAGGCAGAAACATTGCGATTGTCGTCTGTGGTGTGCTACTAAAAAAAGCAATGCACGCGCGACAAATCCTTGCGGCAAAAGGTGTTGATGCTGGTGTCATTGATCTGTTTCGGGTCAAGCCAATAGACGGTAAGGCACTAACTGAGGTTCTTTCTGAATATAGCGCAATATTGACTGTTGAAGAGCAATCGCTTGAAGGTGGCATGGGAAGCGCCTTATTGGAGACCATAGTTGACTATAACGTATTGAAACCCGTTAGGCGACTAGGTATGCGTGATGGTTATTCCATTGTTAATGGAGATCGTGAAGATCTGCACGATCTTTATAAAATCAATACGGATCATATGGTTGACGCTACTCTTGAATTGATGGAGAGTTGTTAGCTTATGGCGGCAAATGTAAAAGTGAAGGTTTCTTCGAAAAGTTTTTCAATGCATCCAGTGTTACGACAAGAGCTTTTATCGGTATTCCCAGCGGCAGAGTTTAATGACCAATTATTAGATTTTACAGAAGAAAATTTTGCTGAATTTCTCGATGATTCTAGTGGAGTTATTGTCGGTTTGGAACCCATTACCGGCCCAATACTTGAAAAATGTTCAAATCTGGAGTTTGCGTCAAAGTTTGGAGTTGGCTTAGATAACGTTGATCAGGAAGCAACGGAGAAACATAATGTAAAGATTGGGTGGACCGGAGGGGTCAACCGCCGCTGTGTGGCTGAAATGACGCTTTGTTTCATGATTGGAATGTCGCGTAATATTTTTTTTTCAGCCAATAATTTACTAAATCACAATGATTGGTCTAAAAATGGAGGTCACAATTTATCTAATCGGGTAGTTGGTATTATCGGTGTTGGCTGTATAGGTAAAGAGTTGATCAAACTTTTGAAACCTTTTGGCTGTAACATATTGGTCAATGATATTGTTGATCAAGCTGATTACTATCAAGCGAATGGTCTAATCGAATGCAGCAAAGAAGAAATTTATGCGCAGGCAGATGTGGTTACGATACATACGCCACTGGATAATACGACCCGAGGATTTTGTAATGCTGGCGTCTTTGAACAGATGAAGGAAACAAGCTATTTTATCAACTGCGCGCGTGGGGGGTTGGTTGTGCAAGCTGACTTAAAACAAGCTATTTTGGAGGGGTTTATAGCTGGAGCGGCAATTGATGTTTTTGAAATGGAACCTAGTGATGATCTTGAGCTGATCAATTTGCAACGACTTATTTGTACGCCACACACGGGAGGGTCCTCTGATGAGGCGGTCCTGGCAATGGGGCGCAGTGCAATCGGTCATTTGATTAGCCATTTCAACCGTTAGTGAGGAATTAGAAAGATGAAAGTTCTGGTTTTTGGGGGCGCAGGTTTTTTAGGAAGTTATGTTGTTGATGAGTTGATTGAGCGAGGATACGAGGTGACAATTTTTGATCTCGTGAAATCACCGCATATAGATGAAAAGATGTCAACGATCATTGGTGATATTATGGATGTTAACGCGGTGAAAAAAGCGGTGTCAGGTAATGATATCATATATAATTTTGCAGGTCTCGCTGATCTCAATGATTCTATTGATAAACCAGTTGATACAGTTACACTTAACGTTGTTGGGAATCTGAATATATTGGAGGCGGCTCGATTAGCTGGCATTAAGCGTTTCGTTTATGCAAGTTCGGTCTATGTGTTTTCCCATCGAGGAGCTTTTTATGGCGCTTCGAAGAAGTCATCGGAATTAATAGTGGAGCAATACGGTTCACAGTATGGCTTGGATTATACAATTATTCGCTACGGCTCTGTTTATGGTGAGAGGGCTGATGCACAAAATCGTATTTATCGCATCTTAAGAGAAGCTTTACTTGATAAGAAAATTACGTTGCAGGGTGATGGCAGTGAGGAACGTGAATATATTCATGGTCGTGATGCGGCTAAATTAAGTGTCGACGTAATTGAAAGTGACGAATATAAAAATCAGAACGTGCTTCTAACCGGAATTGAAAGGTTCCGATATTCTGATTTGCTTTCTTATGTTAAAGAAATGCTCAACGACGAAGTTGAAATTGAATTGCTCAACGAGCCTTATCGTGGGCACTATGTTTTGTCTCCTTATTCTTTTTCGCCAACGATAGGGGTAAAATTAGTCAACAACCCAAGCGTGGATTTCGGTCAGGGGATGGTGGAGTGTGCCACACATATATTCCAGGAATTACAGGAACAAGGATTGATTGAGCGCGATTCTGTGCCGTCAAAATATAGCGAGTAGCTATGCCATCTGAATGTCTCAAGGATATCGACGTAGTTATTTTAGCTGGTGGACTTGGTACGAGGATTTCATCCGTACTTAAAACGACCCCTAAAATACTTGCCCCTGTCGGCGGTAGACCTTATTTGGTGTTTTTGCTCTCGTGGCTTAAAAATTTTGGTGCCCGTCGTTTGGTATTTGGTCTAGGTCATTTAGCTGGAGCAGTTTCTAAATTTCTAGAGAAAAATCCTGTGGAGGGCATTGAATTTGTGACAATTATTGAACCAGCACCCTTGGGGACAGCAGGCGCAATTGGTAATTTGCGTTCGGAAATTAGTTCCAACCCGGTTTTGATTTTGAATGGTGATAGTTTTGTCGATGCAGACCTTTGTAAGTTCGTTAATTTTCATCGGTTTGAAGAGTCTGAAGCGTCTATAATTTGTACTAATGTTGGTGACACTAGTCGATTTGGTTTGGTAAATTTAGTCAAGGGTAACCGCGTTTCTTCTTTTCAGGAAAAAACTGAGAGCGCTGGATCTGGATTAATAAGTACAGGGGTTTATTTGTTTAGTCGTGAAATACTTGATGAGATCGCGATCTGCGGACCTTCACTAGAGAAAGATTTCTTCCAAAATCAACCCGCTGAGAGGTTGGCGGCTATGTGTGGAGAGTATACTTTTTTGGATATTGGTACGCCTAAGGACTTAAATCATGCATCGCGTATTTTAGCTAATCATATTTTTTAGGTTGGATGCTAAATTTCTGATTTTGATTTGGGGAGTTTCATTATTTTTTGCGAAATGATTATTCGGACCTATTTGTGTTCTAGTTTTATTGAAATAACATAGTCACAGAAAAAAAGTTTTTTTATATTAAATTTATAAATAGAATTTATCCGAGAAAAGAGTGACTTGAACTTGCTACGCTTCAGTTGAAGACTATTGATTTAGGCGTGATTGAAACAAGTCTACACATTTTTTAATATTGTCAATTTTTAGACCGCTAGTTTCAGAAATTTTGACTATTTCTTTGCCAAATATTATTAGCATCCAAGGACGAGATGTAAAAATTTCGTCAATTATTGACTTCGCTAATTTTGTATCACTCGATCGAATAGCTAGTTTGAACCTAATAAACCATAATGCTGGCAATGTTGAATGTGATGAAAAATATTTCTCCATCTTATTATTAGATTTTTCCAAATCACCATTCCTTAAAGTGATCTCGGTAGCATAATAAAGTGCACTTTCGCGAATACCTTGTTCAATTTTTTGCAGGTATTTTTTATCATTTGTGCGGTCAAAATCGCGAAGAGAAAACATTAAATCCTCATAGTCATAATAGGTGTCTTGAAATTCGCGCCAGAACAATAAATCGGATGGTTTATAGGTTAAAGATGGTGTTGCAAGGATATATTCAAACCCTATTAAGGCTTCTTTAGATAACCCTATTTCATAATTTAACCTGCTGAGATTAAAGTGGCTGGCAATCCGATCCGGAAATTGCTTTGCCAGTTTTTGGAAGTTCTGCTTTGAAAGGCTTAATTCTCTTGATTGGTGGTGTTCTTTATAAGACTCTAAAAATTCAATTTGTTTTCTTGCTAATGGACCTGCCGCTTGAGCCATTTTTATTCGATGATTGATCATTGCTTGTGCTAGGGACTTTTTCATTAAATGCGAGTACAAATAGGACTCTCCAATCGCATCGAGAGCAATATAAGTTTCATTTTCATATAGACCACTGCGAAAAAGTTTTTGCGATTCTAAATATTTTTCTGCATCGTTATCGTAGCAATACATGATTCTTTGTGGTGAGCGATTGATGTAGCGTATATTGCTATTCTCTTCTGGGTCTTTACGATTAACTTTTGTGATTAGGCTAGCATAAACTGATAACAACAAGAATAAGCGGTGAGTCATCTGGCCGTAATTAAAAACTCTTTGAGTGGTCTCTGGATCATTGTTGGTTCTGCTTTTTTTGTCCTCTATTAAATTTTCTAGAGCATTGATAGCAGTTTCTGTAAATGAATTTTTTGAATAAGGAATTAATGAGTTGGTTTCTTCTAGAAAAATTCCTAATTCACTGTTCTCTTGGTAAAGTGCCTTGCTTCCTAAAGCTACCGCTTCGAAACCTCGGCTGTTAGTAATTCCCCAGTTCTGTACAAATGTAAAAGTCAACTTTGCCTCGCTCATTCGCTCATAATATCTACGCTGTGAGAGGTATTTATCTTCAAAAAGAATTTTATACTTCTTCGGAAGTTGGGAGAGTTGCCAAATATAATTTAACTTTCCTTTGCTATGTTTAAATAAATTACCTGATACATATATATCATTATTCTTTGTTCTTTTTTTTTGAATAAATCCGGTATCATCAATCCCCATTAGCAGAGGGCAAACAAAAGCATTACCTGTGTGTTTCTCCAACTCTTCATGAAAGACGCTGCCAAAGGCAAGAGCACCGTCAAATAACCCAAGCAGTGAACGGCAATGATGGTAGTGTCGGTCAAAATCCTGTGTGCTATAAAATGTGAGAAATGAAGCGTTCTCGATACCTATTGGTGGTGGGTGATCTTCAATCATATTGCAGAGAAAAAAATCGGGAATCCAGCCTTCCGGGAGGGAATGGAGGACTTCTTCCAATGTCGTCTTTGCGTTAATTACAATATCGGCGTCAGACATATAACCAATAGTAATAACATCGGCATTGGAAATGTCACGGACGGCTTTAACAGTGTTATAATTTATATAATTTGGTTCCTCTCGAGCTTGCAACAGAATGCGGATCTTATCTCTTTTAATATAGCTGATTAATTTTTTTGCTGAAGAATTATATTGTGACTTAGGATTTAAATTTTCAAGTAGTTTAATTGATTTTCCGGGCTGTCCCATTCCCCAGTTAGCTATAGCAGCGCAGAATTGGCTGCGATCATCTGTAGCTTCCCCAATTTTAGTTAGTCCGCGTTCGAAAAGTCCCAACATAACTAGAGCTGCGCCCTTTAATTCATTGGATTTGGCTAAATGATAAGCTTCAGTAAAGTCTCCTTTTTCAAATGCGGTCGAAGCGCTTTTTGATTTGGTTTGATCTTTCATTCTAAATCACAAAACTCTTCCCGTTTAAAATCTTCTTAACTTGATCGGTTAAGTTCTGGTAGTATAAGGCTAATCAACGTAAAGAGAAGTATTCCTTTTAAAAATGATAAAAAACAAACAAAGTTTTCAGAAAATGTTAGCGGGTGCGTTTGATAACCTCACGAATGGAAATCTCGAAGCGGCTGTGGTAGCGTTTAAATTGGTTTTGGATCAAAGTCCTGACCATTTAGATGCACTACATGGTTTAGCTTTGACGAAATTTCATAATCAGCAATTCGAAAGTGCCAAGTCGTTCGCATTGCGGGCGCTTAGTCAAGACCCTCTGAATGCCTCTTTTCTAACAACACTCGGCACGATCACTCAACATTTAAGTGATTATGAGTTTTCGATCCAATGCTTCAAATCTGCGCTCGCTATAAACCCTGAAAATAGAAATTTGCGTGCTGAATATATTTTATTACTCAAATCTCTTGGTCGCAATGAAGAAGCAGAAGAATGGAACGGATTGGATTTTAATTTAGTTCGGGAAAAAGAACTATTAGGAAGAGCAGTAAATTTAAACGCTGATGATAAAATTGATGATGCAATTAAAATTCTTGGATCATTAATTGATAGTCGCCCGAACTTTGTTTTGGCTAGAAGCGAACTTGCAAATATTTTCCAGCAGCAGGGTCGAATGGAGGAGTTTATTGAACAATTACAAATGATTTTAAAGATCGTGCCAACTTATACACAGGCTTGGGTTATTTTGGGTGATAATATGCGAACTCTATATCGCTTAAACGGGTCTCGAAATGTTGTTAAATTAAAATTGGGTCAAGAGATTGAGGGGAATGACAACGCTTTATTGCTGGCAAGCGCTCGCGATTCATATGAGAAAGCCCTAAAAATCAAACCAAATCATATTGGAGCTAAAATCGGGTTAGCCGAACTTGTATTAGAAGAAGGTGATTTGGAGACAGCGATTGATTTGTTAAAATCTGTTTTAAAAATTTTGCCATCCTTGTTCGAAGTTCGGTGTAAATTGGCAAAGCTTTCTAGATTAAACGGCCAATTTGAAGAGGCTTTAAACCTTTTCGAAGAAATCAAATTAAGCGATAGCATCGCTCGATCAAATCTCATTGAAATGGCAATGAGTGCTTTTAACATGGGATATTCTGACCAAGCGGAAGATTCTTTTTTGATGGCTTTGTTAGCTGATGACAGAGTAAGGGATAATAAGGTAGGCAGTTTAACGTGAATATCCATATTGTAATTCCGGTTTGGGGAGGTCATTACCTTGATTTACTTGAAGAGGTGTGTTTGCCAACGCTGCTAGCACCGGGAAATATACCTGCGTTACAGTTGAACCATCATTGTAGAGTTAGGATTTTAACCAAGAAAGAAGATGTTGCGCGTCTCAAAGATTCCGATATTTTTTGTTCGGTACAAAAGGTCTGTCAAGCTGAGATAATTGATAGTTCTTTTTCTACTGGCGGGAAAATGAAATATGCTGAGATGAATGCATGTGTTAGTCATGCTTATGATACAGCAGAGGAAGAGCAGGCTGCGATTGTTTTTGGATTGGCTGATTTTGTTTGGTCGGATGGAATGCTGGCGACGGCCATCGCTCATTTGGCTGAGGGGAAAAGGGCGGTTTTAGCGCCTTGTTTTAGAGTGATCTCTGATAAATTCCGTAGTGATTTTGCGATTAAGATAAATCCGGAGCAAAGAAGGGGGGCAATTTCAATCCCACCTCGCAGTCTCGCCTCCTTGGCAATGGATAATATCCATCCATATAGTGCTACATCTTTTTGGGGTGAGTCTACTTTTCATGATTGGCCTTTCTTAATCCATTGGGCCGTAAAGGGCGAAGGTATGATGATCCGCGGTTTCCATTTACATCCGGTTATTATTCATCCCGAGGTTTATCAAGCTGATTATGACGGAGAAATTGATGGTGAATTTGTTTTCAAAGCCTGTCCAACTCCTGAAAATATTGTGGTAATTCAAGATTCAGATGATGGAATTTTTGTGTCTTTAGACAATTTTTCGCGAGCATCCTTGAATTTGAAGGATCATGAATCGGAACGGGCCGCTTTGATTGATACTGCACTTTGGGCTCGAAGCCATGTCCACGAAATGCATTTGAATCTTTTGAAATTACCTTGCCGTATTCACGGATCCGAGATTTCGTCAAACGTGTGGTCACAGATTGAAAGGGAATCTCAGATTGTTGTTGATAAAATTTTATTTGCCCATAAACTGATTAAGCTTATTGAAGAATTGGTTTCGAAGAATTTACACGCAGCAGCTAAGCGCCTTTCTGCCGCTTTTTTTACGACAAATTTGATAGAAGAAATTAAAGTAGTTGACTTAGAGCCTATTTTAATGGATCAGGATTGCGATGTGGAAGATATTAAGAAATTAATTGCGAAGGTATATTAGAATTTTGAGAATTCAATATTCAGTTCTTTTCTAATTTTGTCCGTATTCAAAGTATTATTTTTTGGTCGCGGCTCCTTGAAATTAAAATCCTCAATTGAGCACTTTTTGATTTGATCTAAAGCGTTTATTGGTGTTGCTATTCGACAAGCGATAGCATACCTGGTAAGTGTTTCTGATCCTGCAATATGGAAGACACCAGAGTGTTTCTGTTGCAATAATAGAGTTATAACTGAGGCAGCTTCTTTGACTTCAATCATGTTGACAAATTGATCGTAAGCTGCAGAAACGATTTGGCCTGAAGCCAATTTTGTTTTTATCTCTTGGATAAAACTAGTGTCTTTATGATCACGAGAATATAACTTTGTAAGCCGAACTATTAAAAATGGTTTGTTGGAATCAAATAAATAATCTTCCACGATTTTTTTCATTTCCCCATAAGCAGTCGATGGAAATCGATCATCAGTTTCTTTGTAATTCCCGAGGGTTCCGTCAAAAACCATATCCGATGAACAGAATAGGGGTGTTATACCCTTATTTTGAAATTGTTCTATCATTTCTATTGTGCGGGTTACGTTGAATTCGTAGGATGCTTTATAATCGCTTTTGCAGATGTCAATTGTTGCTATTGCACTGCAAATTATTCCATGCGTAATTTTATCGGGAAGTTTTGCTATGAAGCTATCAAAGGGCTTTGTCAGATCTATTCTGAAATCTGAAATACTAGAATGTGAGGCTGTATAAAACTTGGTATTTTGCGAACGCAAAGAATTGGCGAGAGCTTTGCCAAGAAATCCTCCGGAACCAATAAGAATATAAATTTGTTGATTACCTTTTCTTAGTTTCAAATTTCTAGTTGTGTTTTATAGATATAAACCATAGATACTGACAGACAAGTTGAAATCTTAATTGAAAAGTTGACGATGATGGCCGAAGTAAACTTAATGGAACAATATCCACGTTCTAATCGAAAAATTGATCAACGTGCGAAATTTGTAACGGAAGAACACAGAGCAGTTGCACGTCTATTTGATGAGCGTTTTTTTGATGGTGACCGACTATACGGTTACGGTGGCTATAATTATCATCCACGTTTTTGGAGTAGGGTTGTTAAAAAATTCCAACGGTATTATGAACTATCACCGGATGCTTCTGTTTTAGATGTTGGTTGTGGTAAAGGGTTCATGATGCACGATTTTAAGGCATTAATGCCCAGTATGAACATACGTGGTATTGACGTTTCTGAGTATGCGATTGAAAATGTCATGGATAGCATGAAAGATTTTGTTTCGATTGAAAATGCAAAGTCGTTACCCTTCGATGACAATACTTTCGATCTCGTCATCTCTATCAATACAGTTCATAATCTCCCTTTGGAAGAGTGCAAGACCGCTTTACAGGAAATAGAACGGGTATCACGCGGTAAATCTTTTATAGTTGTTGATGCCTGGACTTCGGATGAAGAGATGCGTCGAATGTTAGCCTGGAACCTTACAGCCTTGACCTATATGCATGTAGACGATTGGCAGTGTTTATTTGAAGAAGTCGGTTATAATGGTGATTATTATTGGTTCATTGCAGGGTAAAAAGAATGGCAATAAAAATTCTAGCTGCGGTGTTAGTTGATACTAGTTCTCCACTCAAAATTATCGAACTTAGTGTACCAGAGCTAATGCCCGGTCAGGTGCTTGTCGACATAGCTTATAGTGGTATTTGTCGAAGCCAGTTGAATGAAGCACGTGGTAAAAGAGGTGTTGATAAATTTTTACCGCACGTAATGGGTCATGAAGGCTCAGGTATTGTTAAAGCCGTGGGACCAGAAGTATGTAAGGTCAAACCTGGTGACCCAGTTGTGATGACGTGGATTAGGGGGAGAGGAGCAAATAATCCATCCACAAATTATAAAAGCGAATTAGGGGTTATTAATTCAGGTGCGGTTAGCACATTTATGGAAATGAGTGTGGTCAGTGAAAATTGCCTCGTCTCGGTTACTCCTGAGATGCCATTGTTAGAGGCAGCGCTTTTGGGTTGCGCGGTGCCCACTGGTGGAGGAATGATCAATAATACACTTGGCGTTAAAGAAGGAGACAGTATTGTCGTATTTGGGGCCGGTGGGATTGGTAATTGCGCAATAATGATGGCAAAGAATTCTGGTGCCCATATTGTTGTAGCAGTTGATATTTCGGAAAATAAGTTGAACAAGGCTCGGGCCTTTGGCGCAACCCATGTTGTCAATGCTAAAAGTGAAGATCCGGTAGCCTATTTGCATGATCTCACAGACGGGGTTGGAGTTGATTTTGCTGTAGAGGCAGTTGGTAATCCAAAAACTATAGAACAAGCTGTTGCAAGCGTGCGCTTTAAAACAGGAGTATGCGTCATTGCTGGCAACCCAGAAATTGGGGAGAGGTTTTCTATTGATCCTTACGATTTAATCAAAGGTAAAAGGATTTTGGGTAGCTGGGGAGGAGAAACGGATCCTGATACCGATATCCCAAATTACGCTAATATGTTTTTGCAGGGAGAGTTGGATTTGACTAAATTGATTAGCCGTAAATATAGTTTGGAAAATGTTAATCAAGCATTGGAAGACCTTGAATTAGGTCGGGTTACTCGTGCAATGTTAAAAGTCAATTGACAATAAACCAATATTTTAAGGCCGATACTGATAGACAAATTCACTGTCTTTGATTTCGTCCCAATTTTTTTCTATCCACTTGATGACTTCTGTGATACCTGTATCCAAATCAACTTTTGGAACCCATTTTAAGGTTTCGGCTACTTTTGAAGAATCAATTACATATGCGGCATCTTGACCAGGTCGCTCATCTATACTTACCGTTGATTCTTCAAAATTTGCCCCCATTTTTTTGCAAATTTTAGCAACTAAATCACAGATCTTGATGCCACTATCGCCCGGAGATAAATGATAAACTTCCCCTTTTGATCCGTGGTACAATATCGCCAATTCACCTCTGGAAACGTCCCTAATATGAATATAGGATTTTTTCGCAATACCGCCTCCATGCAGTTCAATTTTCTGGCCGAGTTTTAAACGGATTATAGTTCTTGGAATAATGCGATAAAGTTGCTGACGCGCACCATAAACATTGGTTGACCGAACAGTGACCAGAGGAAAGTTGAATTGCTTCTCGTAGGCACTTAGGACTAGATCTCCTGCAGCTTTTGCAGCGGCATAAGGCGTTGATGGATTCAATGGCGTTTCCTCATTCACACTGTCTATGGCACTTCCATAAACCTCCGGTGTGGAAACTTGCAAAAACTTTTTCAAGTAGTCTTTTCGCCGCAGATGATTGACGATTCGTGCAAGGGCAACTGCATTTGTCGTGAGCCACTGATCAGGATATTCCCAACTCGTAGCGACCTCGCCTTGAGCAGCAAAGTTGACTATATAGTCAGGTCGTTCGTTATCGATAAATTTGAGAAACGCGCTGGTGTCATTGTTTATATCAAATTGATGGTATGAAAAGTTACGTAAGTTAGAATTAGTTTTATACTTGGCGAAAGTAGAGCTTCTCTCAGGAGATCTTCCAACTCCAACAACCTGCCTCGTTGGATCATCTAGTATCAGATCTACCAAGTCTTGCCCCGAAAAACAATTAGCGGCGAGAATCATTATTTTTTTTAATTTAGTCACTAAAAGGGACCAGTGTAATCATTATCAGGTACATCTGAAGGAATATTTGTTGGATGGGGCGAATAGGATTTTGGTTTTTCACATATGGTTGCTGCTGATGTAGCGATGTCCGTTGGTCCAGGGTAGACAAGACTGGCAAGTGCGGGGCTAGCTGGAACTGGATGATCAGGTAATGCGATACGTTCGGGTTTAGCTTTTAAGTCTGCAAATGCTTCTTCGCTAATCCGAGCGATACATTCAGCGCCAATACCAAACGATTTTGGTGCACCGTCAACCACAATGATGCGCCCGGTTTTTCTTACCGAGGTCAAAATTGTTTCACTATCCAGAGGGCTTATTATGCGAAGGTCGATGACTTCAGCTGAGATATCATCTTCCGCTAAATATTCTGCCGCACGTAGTGATTCTATTACCATGTGTGAACTGGCAATAATCGAAATATCTGAACCTTTCCGAATGACTCTGGCCTTGCCGAGTTTTTCAATCGCTGGTGTCTCTTCAACCGGGCCTTTGATATTGTATAGCCATCGGTGTTCCAAATAAATTACTGGGTTGTCGTCATAAATTGATGCGAGGAGGAGGTTTTTAGCGTCTCCTGGCATCGAAGGCATAATAACTTTGAGGCCGTTTACGTGAGCAAACAGACTTTGGGGGCTTTGCGAGTGCTGAGGGCCTTGACCCCAGCCACGTCCAATAACCATTCGAATGACCAATGGAACAGAAGCCTTGCCATTAAACATGTAATGCCATTTTGCCGCTTGGTTAACAATTTGTTCCATAGAGGTGAAAGCAAAATCCACACGTTGATGGGTTAATATCGGGCGCATACCCCTAAGAGCAGCGCCAATGACTATACCGGTCATTGCATTTTCAGATGTTGGCATATCGAGAACACGGTTTGTGCCAAATTTTTCAGTCAACCCCTTTGTCGTCCCGAATATTGATTTGGGGTCAGGAACTCCAAGCCCAATGACAAATACGTTATTATCGCGAGACATCGATTGGTGCAGCGCTTCATTAATTGCTTCTGCAAAACTTTTAATTTTACTCACCAAAGATCTCCAGAAAATAAGTTATCGGCCAAACTTTCTGAGTTTGGGAAAGGTGCGCTCTTTGCACTTAAGATTGCCTCTTCAATCTCGGTTTTAACGGCGTCTTGGATTGCTTTTATTTGATTTATTTTTATTGAGCCCAATACCGTTAGGTAATCTTCGAATTTACTAACTGGACATTGGCTACGCCAGAAATTAAATTCTGCTTCTGTTCGATAGCCAATATGATTATCAAAATTTGGACCACAATGTTCTAGCCACCGGTATGTTGAAAATTCTATAAATCCTGGGCCATCGCCTTTTCGAACTTTATTGATTTCGTTGCCGGCTAATTCGTATACGGCCAAAACATCATTACCGTCGCCGGTGCTGGCTCTTAAACCCAAGGCTTCAGCAATGCTATGGATGGGGCGATCCACTGGCTGGCGCACTTTAAGCGGCGAGTAGACTGAGTATAAATTATTTTCGCAGATTAACAAAATTGGCAGTGAATGAAGGACAGCAAAATTTGCGGCCTCATGGAACGCCCCACTTTCAATAGCGGCGTCACCAAAATACACAATAGTTATGGTGTCCCGTTCAGCCATTTTATCTGCAAAAGCAGCGCCAACAGCAATTGGGATAGTGCTGCCAACAATAGGAACTGAGCCTAAGAATCCAGCTTTTTGATCAATTAAATGCATTGAGCCACCCCGGCCACCAGCACATCCACTGGCTTTGCCATAAAATTCAGCCGTCATTGCTGCAAGATCGCCGCCTTTAGCTATATAGTGGCCGTGTGCACGATGACCACTTAAAACTTGATCTTGCGATTTCAGATGTGCAGACACGCCAGTTGCAATTGCTTCTTGACCAGTACAAAAATGAACCGGACAACGAATTTCCTTCTCAGTATAAAGCTCGGCAATACGTTCTTCGAATTGGCGAATACTATAAAGTGTTGCGTAAATTTGTAGCAAAAATTTCGGAGAATATCTGGTCATAATGTCTACTACTAAAAATTTATGTTACATTAGTTTATCTTAATTTGAGAATTGCAAATCTTTTGGATATACATAGAGTTAAATCTGAACCTATACAATAAAGCAGAACATAAAATATTGGATATGTTATTTAGTAGTCGATCGATGAATATAATTCAAGAAATCGAGAGTGATAAGGGATATTGGAAAGGTGTATTATTTTCAAAGAAGGATATTTCTGATATCCAAGCTCTAGTTCAACATCAATTCTTAAGTCGGATTTGTCAAATATCCCCCAGTCTCGAAGCTGAGTTCCGGGAGAATGGAATTGAGAATTACCATCTTTTGAGTGATCAAATCGATCATAGTGGGGCTTGGTCTCGGATTTCAAGGAGGTTCACACCAGAGGGGGTCCTGCGAGTTCAACAAAGCAAATTGTTTGAGATTATAAATAAAACCTTTGGGATGGCGGAAATTACATGTGAGGAAATATGTGCTACTCCAGAAATTCAATGGCGTTTAGTGCGGCCTAACCGGCCTGAAGATATAGCTCCAATTCATGCGGATTACTGGTATTGGGATCTGAATGGATGGAAAGTACCAGAAGGAAAAAAATGTCTCAAAATATGGACAATGATTGGTGGTGAAGCTGGGTTTGCGGGTCTCAATTTGTATCCCGGTTCTCATAGACGCCTAGATTGGTCATTTACGGCAGAAGAGCGCCACGGTCTGGTCAAGCCTTTATTTGATGATAAAAATATGCAAATTCCGGTTAAGTTTCCTCTAACGCCTTCGGGAACAAGTATTATTTTCGATTATGCGTTACTTCATGCAGGAGCATTAAATACCGGTAAAACTTGTCGTATCAGTTTTGAGTTCACGATATTTGTTCCAGATAAGGGAACCTAAATTATGTCACTCGTTAGTATTTTAATAACGACGTACAATCGTGCTCATTTGTTACCTAGGGCTTTGGATTCCGTTTTAAAACAAGACTTTGAAGATTTTGAAGTTATTATTGTTGACGATTGCTCTTCAGATAATACACCGGAGATTGCAAAAAAATATACTGATTCTCGGGTGTGTTATTTTCGTAATAAAAAAAATATGGCGAGTGAGTTTGGGGATAAGTCAATTTTCCGGCGGTTCATCCATGAGCAATCCCAAGGGGATTACTTTGTCTGGTTGTGTGATGACGATTATTGGGTGTCAAAAAATCTTTTATCGATTCAAGTAAAAGCGATGGAAGAATTTCCCTCACTGGCCTTTGCTCAAGGCAGCAGTGTGTTTATATATCCCGATTTAAAACCAAAAAATATTCCAAAACCCAATGCAGATTATATTACAAATATTGCAGTTCCAGAAATCCCAAATTCAATGTTTCCCCAAAATCTATACCCAAATGGTTTTATCGATAAATTCGATTTCTTAGATTTATATGCTGAAGATCCCCGAAATCGAAATATAGTAACCGGGGCAACACTTTTTCGCCGAACGGTATTTGAAGAGGCCCAGGTTTTTTGTCGAGATACGGGTGTGAAATGGCAGGCTGGCTACGAAATGGTTGCTGGATCGGCAACCTGCGGTGATGTCTTTTTTATTGACCAACCGTGTGTTGGCACCACAGTAGACATCGATAGTGCGAGTTATCGTGGTAGCCAGTTGGAGCACATGTTGGATTGTATTCTATCAATTGAATCCGCATTTTATTTTATTATAGAAAATGGGAATACCAACAGCATCGACAAAATGATCTATCTAAAAAAGAAAATGATGCACTCGATTATTTTTACCTACGTTAAGAATAAAATTGGCTATCGGCTAGGTCTTTTTGATAATAATATATTGGAGGATATAAAAACTATTTTTAAACCAGAGATATCTAGCGAAGAATTTATAAAGCAGTTTGAAATACATGATATAAAATTGTCCTCGCTCAATCATTATATCATTTCTCTATCAGACATGGAGCCAGAATTACTCAGGTTAATAAGTGAAAAGCATAATAATTTTGGGAAAAGTTCTGGAGACTGGTTTGATTCATTTTGTGTTTATTCAGAGAACCGAGATTCTTCATAAAGATTGCTATATTTTTAGTTTGCATTCAATAAAAAAAACGTGAGTTCTTTATCAACAAAATTTGTTTTGTCTCTAATCAAATCGTTTCAAAATTCAACGTCTTAAACTTATAATTGTGATATAAATTAATTAGATTAGTAGGCTAAGATTCAGCAGATTCTTGGGAAAGTTTAAATATTTGAATTTTTTGTAATAGCATCTGCAAAAGCCAAAGATTTTTGAATAAACATATTAGACTGTTTAAGAGTTGACTGCCAATTCTTTGGATCGGCTCCGGTGTGTATCCAAATATGATGTTTTAGATACCCCTTACCTTGCGGAGTATTAAATTTGTTTAGCCACAAAGCAAAAGAGACGTCATTAGCCAAATTCATTCGATCTGGAATTCCTCTGTCATTATCTTCGAAATTAATTCGCACTATTAATATCTCGTCAGAGTTGTCACAAATATAGTGATCCTTTTTGTCTGGAACAGCCGATTCCAAGAAATCACTCGCATACGATTCCCTGAAGTTGGTAACATTGATTCTTGGATATAAATATATTGGAAATAGTTCCGTAGTGCGCTGCAAGTATCCTTCATCACCCAAGCTCCAGAAAATCGATGTAGGCCAAGTAGAGAAATTAATATTATCTATGATTTGGCTCGAGGTAATTGGATGCTCATCATTTAGCAAAATTTGAACTAATTTGCGATGCGGGACCGAAAGTATTTCAGATTCTCGATTGTCTGATATTTTTAACGTGTCAAGAATATCTTTACTGCGAGTTAAAATTGAACCTGCTAGAATAGCTCGTATACCTTCGTTGGCTTTCTGGTCTATTTTGAGGACATTGCCGTCTGCCCATATTGCATCTGGCTGTACGGAAATAATTCCGAAATTATTTTTTTGCGAGTATTCCAACATTCCACGGTATAGGGCGGAGATTATGGAACTGGATTTTCCCATAAAGAAATACCGGGAAATTCCTTTGATACTTACCTCACAATAATTGGAAAGTTGGGCTATTGCATTACTCTTGTTCAATGAATCAACATAGTCTTCGGAAGCCCAGATTAAATACTCAGTAATATATTTATTTGTGATACTAGGTATGTTGTTTTTTGAAAGAATTGACGGAAGCGTGTAGTTAATAAATAACTCAAGCTCTCTAGAGTTTGCTATTGCCGTGAAGAAGCACTTTTTATCCATCTGCACTATTCTACTCTTTTCTTATTAATTCGTTAGAAAATAGTTCAACTTGTGATTGGACTGCTTTATTAAAAATATTTGATTCTTCAAGTTTTTTGATCCAAGCGGTTTTGTCAATGCCTGTGTGAATCCAAATTGGCGTGTCCAGGAAAGTACGGTGAGTTGGACCAGTATGTTTAGCTATCCAGGAAGCAATGTGCTTGGTATCTGCTGCGGCAGGTTGTTCAGGTATACCGCTTTGATCATCTGCTGCTGTGAGGTCAAGGAAAAATAAAATATCACTGTCGTCGCAGACGTAGTAGTCCGCAGGATTAGGGACAGCAACTGATAGAAAGTCAGCATCATAAGTACTCTTAAAGTCGAGAGTATAGTGTCGGGGGTGGACATAGAGAGGGTGATGGTGAACTCCTCGTGCAATTAGACCTTCATTGCCTAAGCGCCAATAAATATGTGCAGGAGTTGTTGTAAATCTAGTTGAATCTATAAAACGCGATTTTGTGATTTCATGTGGGTTGTTTAACGAAATTCTCACAAGGTCACGATTTGAAATTGTGATGCATTTATTGTTTTTTGAGTTTAAAATAACATCGGATTTTAGAAAATCTTTAATTTTCATTTCATGAGATCGTAATGTACACATAACGATAACTCTGGGTGTTCTTTTTTTGATTATCTTTTGCATGTTACATATTGTGCCATCAGCCCAAATGACGTCTGAAGGCAAAAATACTATACCGGCGTTGATTGGAGCACAGTAATCTATTATCTCTCTATGAAGTGATGACATGCGCCAATAACGATCTGCCGGTTTTCCTCCCCGAAATAAGAAAGTTTCAAAGCCTTTTATATTTACTTTGACGTATTTATCGAGGGTCTTTATCAGTGGGGAATTTATAAATTGATCAATACTATTTTCTGAAGTCCGGATAAGAAATTCAAATTCGTCGTTGCCAACTAAACTAGGTATATTATTTTCTGACATAAGGGATGGTAATGAATAGGTGAGAAATGTATCAATATACTTTTGGCCCCATACAGTGACGGCAAAACAAAGCTTATATTTTGAAGGTTTTTTCATTCACGCTTAATCATCATAATATGTTATTATCCATTAAAAGAGTTGTAATAGTATTAAAGGTGTCAAGCAAATACACTCGACGACCTGAATACTTTGACGATTTACGGTTGGGGTGCGTTCTAATCATTTTGAGATTTAGGATAACTTGATCGCGAGATACGAGAGAGTGCTATAATTATAGGTTTCACGCAAAAAAGAGACATTTCCCTAATCAAAATCAGGTTCTGGCAGTGATAGTTAGGGTTTTTTGGTAATTTCAAAAGATAAATGGCGGAAATTAAATT
This sequence comes from uncultured Rhodospirillaceae bacterium, assembly GCA_964639965.1. GTDB lineage: Bacteria > Pseudomonadota > Alphaproteobacteria > Rhodospirillales > UBA2165 > TMED23. The sequence goes on along the minus strand of CAZXGI010000010.1, from coordinate 17,757 downwards.
GAGTAAACAAAATCGAGAAACTGATTCCAACATTGTATACAATTTAATAAGCCACGGCGAAGAACTTATTAAAATCGGGGAGAATCATCTTGCTGAAATAATCCTTGAAAAAGCGCTTCGGTATAATGAACCGGGTGTCACAAATATTATAAACAATCTCTTGCTAAAACTTGCAGAACGAAACGGCGATTTAAAGAAAGCTATTTCGCATAGCACTGTTCTTGTAGGTGACTCTCCCGAAAATTTGGAATGGTTAGTTCGCCACATCAATTTCTTAATAAATTGTGGTGATCTTGAACGCGCTGCTCAATATCTTGTCTCAGGTCTAAAAATAGATGGACGGTCACTAGGGCTAAGACAGGCTGCATCTAAATTAGTATTTTTAACCAATTGGTCGCCTAGTGATATGTCCAAGTTCTGCAACGAGAAATACCAGTCAGCAAATCTCCCGCTTACAAATTGGAATCTTGTTGAGAGAATGAAAAAACTCGTTAAGGAATACGAAACTGTGGAGTTTGTGTGTTCGCCTTCTTTGAATCCGCAAAAAATAGCGATCCTGGGAATTTATCCTTGGTGGATTTCATTTATTATTCCAGTGGCACTGTTGCTTCTTAAATTGGGTCATCACGTTGATATATACTGGCATCCAACTTTAGAACATCTTTTTCCTGCAGATGATTGGGAGACTGAGCTCTTTGTTCGTGAAATGAGCCAATTAGAAAATCTCCAACTTCCAGAGGGCTTAAGTTTTATAGACTTGCGAACTTTTGATAGGGATTTAACCTCTGAATTGAATGCTGTGGTTGAAGACCAGAATAAATTCGATACTAAAACACCATTTGGTTCTAAGGGACAGGATATTAATGGCAATCCAAATCCAGACTTTGCAATATATAGGGTTAAGCAAAATAAAAAATTTGCTCGGAAGTTGTATGGCGCGTTAACCAAAGATAAAAAACACCACGACCTTTGGATTCTTCATGACGGGATTGTTTGGGAATGGGCAATTGCATGGAAGCTGATTGAGCATACTGATACCCGGAAAGTTAGTTTAGATTTCCCCCCGCAGATGGGGCGCATAATTATTTCAAACGATTCGCCCGTGGGAATGATGGTGACAGATTCAGCATGGCAAGCTGAGTTACAGGATGGGCTTTCATTAGAAAAAGATAAATGGGTTTTAGATTGGATTCAAAAATCGGAAACAAGTGATCACTACCATAAGAACAAGAGTATAATTCAGTTTCAGACCGCTGAAAAACATTTGGACGAGGTAAAAAGCATGTTATCGAATATTGATAACCCCCTACACTTGATACTTCCAAATAATGCATGGGATGCTTTCATATTCTTGGAGAAACACAATAATATTTTTGCAAGTTATCAACAGTGGTTATTTGAAACAATCAAATTTTACATGAAACATCCCGAACTCAATGTGATAATGCGTCCCCATCCGGTAGAGTACTTGCATGAGGTACCACAAAACACTGTCGAAATGATCAATAAGAAATGGCCTTGCCTTCCTAATCACATAAAAATTTTGCCTAGTGATACTGCAATAAATACCTATGGTCTCGTGGATAGAGCCAGTCTTATTGTCACCTATTGCTCTGATGTTGCTTGGGAAGCTGTTTTGCGAGGGAAGCAGGCTATTGCGGGGGCAAGTTGCCACTACACCGGAAAAGGGATTGTTATTAGTCCAAATGATATTACTGACTACTTCACATTTCTTCGCAGTTTTTCTTCTGATCCGAATAAATTCCAAGTCACCGATGATCAGTTAAGATTAGCAAAAATGTATGCTTATTTTCATGCAAATGTGATCAAGAAAGAATTTCCATGGCGAATTAACACGACTTGGGAGGATATTAATAAGTGTTCCTTAACGGAGGCATTAAGTCAGGATCGATGGGGGGAATTTCAACCTATCTTAGATATTATTTCGGGTGAGAAATTTACAAAATTCGGTTGGGTTGGGCGCTAATCAGCAATTATTCCATATCTTAAGTAGGCAGGTATAAAAAAGAAAACATCTTAACGCTTGTGTCCTTTGTTCCAAAACGGGCGAACGCCAGTATTGCCATTAATTTTTGAACGCCGTGGTGTAAAAAAATACCTAGTAAAGGAATTTTTATTTTGCCAAGCATATTTCCATGTACTCCAAAACCATGCCTTTGCGTCATTTTGTTCAAAGGAAAAAATCCCATGCCTCCACATCTCTTTAATCAGATAAATGTGAAATGGTATACGCAGATGCTGACGAATTTTCTCTTCTCCCCTTTCCTCGGCTAAGGGAGAAAAAAGCGTTGCGTTATACATCATCAGCATTACTCGGTACCATGAACGCAAGAACTTTCGAACAGAGGATTTTTCATCAAATCCGACGTCCTTCTGATATTTTATCCCACGCAAAATATATTGATAATAACAATAGGCGAACATGACCGGAAAACGTTCGGTTAGCCCTGCTGTTTCACGTCGAAGTAAAAAAGGTTGATCAACAAAACTAGTACCACCTTTAGTCAAAAGCCTAAATAACAAGTCAGTGTCAATCCCAAAAGCGTCGTGGAGACCGTATTTTTGTAATCCAATTGATTGCATAGCACCAGTTTCATGAATAAATTTGGTTCGCAGTATACCGTAAAGCGCTGTATGCCTAATATCATAATCCTCTGAATACTTGCGAAAAAAATCTTTTCCAGACATAGGCGGGTAAGGTAAATCAATACATTGATCAATTTTTTTATTATCGCTTCGCCTAATTAGGGACATGAAAACGATAGAAAGGCTGGGGTCATGCTCCAAAATTTTTAACGCTTTATGTACTGGCTCAGGGTCAATAAACACGTCATCATCATTGATAAATATGGCATATTCGCCGGTAATATGTTCGGTAACGTAGGATTCAAATATACTGCCAAGGCCCGCGTTATTAATTTTTCTTATATAACGAATGTGGGGAGAATCAAATTGATCCATTACTTCCTCAGTATTTCGTTTGATACCATCGGGCATAACCTGAGACACTGTTGAGCCATCATCAATCACAACAACTTCATAGTCAGATAATCCCAACAAAAGAGAGCTGGACACTGAGCGGTGCAACATTAACGGCCTGTTATATGTGGGGATCACAATATTGAGTTTGGTTTTTGCAGATGATAGAGAGTTCATCATTTTTGTAACGTCGATCTTATTTTAATTTAGATAGGCCGCGGCCACCTGTTCGATTGCTGAGACATGGACTGACTTGTATCCCCGATTATTAATATCACGGTTAATATCGATTGGCGCGTTGGCATTTAGAAAGCGAACATCAATCGAAAATCGAGTGATCGAACTTTGATTGCACATTTGACCGTGAACGAGTGATGGACTAAATAACATCGCTTGACCAATGTTTAGTGGTACCGTCTGGAGATCCTTTTCAGCCTTTGCGTCTAGTTTTTGTGGGGCGTAAGGAAAACCAAGAGCATGTTTAGAGGATCCTTTTTTCCAGAGGGGTTCGGGGAGGCTGCTTAGCTGAATATCTTTTTCGCCAATTATATGAGTTCTGGGTGCGACTTGAATAGCTGCTTCTTTTGGAAGATCAACCAATGGTATAATCATTGTAACTTCATAAGGTGATTGACCATAGGTGGTGTCACGATGGAAACCAATATTGTCCTCGCAACGGCCAGGCCTAGCAATACGCAAAAACGGTTTGGCCTGAACTAGCAGATCCGGTCCAATAAAATTTCTAAGAAATTCGTATTGATGGCGACCTATTTCAACGCCTATATCTTTCTCCCATAGTGCATTGGCGAGTTCCCAGTGAAATTCTGCATGGCTTCTATCTGAAGTAATATTATGGTAGGCTAGTAGGGTGGCTGAAACGTCTCCAGAAACTCTCACAAGGATTTCGGTCAAGAAATCAATTATACTTGAAATATGTTGTGGATCAGGTAATTCAACTTCACACCAGCCATTGTTTACATAATCTCTTTCAGCTGTTTCGATTTTTTGGATCATTGTAGGTGAAGACCCCTATTCGGCAGCAACGTTTGGGAAAATTTTGTTTTCCGCACCGGTGATTGGCTTACTACCTCCTGCTGTTTGATCTAACGCATCACGGCACTCTGGTTCTCCGGCTCGAGTTTTATAAAGTGCTTCGCGTGTATTTTTACGGACCAATTCCATTTCTTCAATCGTTAGTCCCCAAATTTCAGCGACTTTAGCAATTCTCTCCGGCTGAAAATTTATTCGGTCCCATTCATTGACCCGCAAGGCGCTGATATCTTGGGATGTCCATTCATTAGAAGTTATTTGAGAATTCCGCCAGTCAACTTTTAATTCATTTTCGGCCATATCTAGAACATTCATATTGATTGCCATATCAGTTAATTTTGTTCCGACCAGCGGAACTGCTATAAAAAATTTAACGTAGTCTGCATTGCAGTGTTCAGCAAAATGAATAGTTTCTCTTATCTCGCTCCAAGTCTCACCGGGAAGCCCAATGATAAAGTTCGCCAAAACGTTTATACCACGATCCTTAATCTTGTTTATGAGTTTTGGTATTTCTTTTAAGTCTTTAATAGGTTTTCGGATAATCTCTTCCAATACTCTCTGACTTCCAGACTCAATTGCGCAATTAACTGATTTACAACCGGCGTCTCGCATCAAATCAATCATTTCGTCGTCCATTGCGAAGATAGCAAATGCCGCCGCTTGCCAAGAAATATTCAATTTTCGGCTAATCATACCCTCTAGCAATCGTTTAGCGCGCTTCCGCATCAAGAATAAATTATCATCAAGGAAAACTATTGATTTTAAACCATATCGTTTTTTTAGAAATTCAATTTCATCCAGAATATCTTCGGGATCACGCATCCTAATTTTTTTCCCAGAAATCATTTCTACCTGACAAAAGGAGCAACCAACAGGGCAACCGCGAGAAACAATTAAATACATTCCGGGTAATTGAGGGAAACGATTGGCCCCATGCCTCGGCACTGAATTCAAATAGGCTTGATAATCAACGAGATCATAATCTGGCCAAGGTAGTTCTGAAATATTGTCCACAACAGAACGTGGCTGGACGATCACATGCTGCTCATCACGGTATATTAGGCCTGTGGTTGGCAGGGGCGATCCTTTGACTAAATGCATCATTAGGTCCTTGAGTAGGTATTCGCCTTCGCCATGACAGCCATAATCAATATTCAGATTTTCCATCACTTGATGTGGCTGTGTTGTGACATGGACGCCGCCTGCTATGACAACTATACTTGGATCTGCTGCTTTGACTGCATTGGCCGCAATATCCATAATTTCCGCATATTCAGAGGTCAAAAGAGAGATGCCAACATAATTCGCTTGGCTCTGGTTGATTTTCTTCGTGAAGTCTTCAACAGAATAATTATTAATTTGGCAATCAATTATTTCTACATCAACGATATCATTTACCATCGAAGCGAGCCCGCAAAGTGTGCGCGGGTCTAAATCCCAAGTTGTAACGTTATCTTCTTTTAGCCAACGCTGATTTGGATAAACGAGTACTAATTTCGTCAATTGGTTTTTCCTGCGGTTAACACTGCTTGTTTATTCTATTCGATTTTGAAGGTAATATAGCCTGTTTATTTGTATTTTTATATCTAAAACCTCAAAATAATATTTGTGTCTTCGCTAAGTCAACTTTAGTATTATTGTGGTAGGATTAAGTTTCCTTTTAAAAACATAGATTTGCTAGTAAATTGATAAAAAAGTCAAAATAATTCAAAAATACGTGTGGATCAATAAATTGGTAAAAAATATTTTTTCAGCACCCACTACAGTAAATCTAGAGATAACTGAATTATGTAATGCCAAATGCACCCATTGTTATAACTACTGGCGTGACGATAGTATCGGTGTTGAAACACTGACGGCTGCTAAATTTGATTTAATTATTGATCAGTTGGAAAGGGCCGGTGTTTTTCATGTAATTCTGTCGGGTGGGGAGCCATTCACCAAATTTGACCTACTAGAATATGGATTTAAGCGGTTATCAGACAGTAATATTTCAGTAAGCTGCAATAGTCATCTGATGCTGGCTACTGATGATAAAATAAAAAGATTAGTTGACGTTGGGGTCGATCACATACTGACTAGCCTCCATTCACATATTTCTAGTGTTAATGATCAAGTTTTCAATAAGATAGGAGCCCATGAAAAAGTCATTCGTGGAATAGAAGTGGCTATTAGAAATGGCATGCGTGTTAGCGCTAATATGGTTGTAACTCGAGTTAACGAAAGTCACGTTTATGAAACTGGTATGTTAGCAAATTCGTTAGGCTGTCAGAAAATATTTGGCACCCGTGGTGTCCCACCTGTTTATCAAGATTCTAGTAATAATCAAGAATATGCTTTAACGCGCGAAGAGGTAATTGAGACTCTAGATCAACTTATTCGAATAAAGGAAGAAACTGGTATTATGATTGGTACGCTAGTTAGTTACCCAATCTGTATGTTGGGGGATTTGGAAAAATATCAAGACTTTGTTGGTCGCGGTTGTCCTTCACAGTCAGGGCATCGCATGAGCATCAACGCTAATGGAAATATACATGCCTGTGTTCACGAAGAGAATCATTATGGAAATATTTTCGAAAATAGTCTCACTCGAGTGTACCAAGAAAGAATGAAATTTTGGCATGATGGTAGTTTACGTTATCCAGGATGTGAAGGATGCGAATATATAGATATTTGCGACTCCGGGTGTAGCATGTCTGCTCTAGCAAAATACGGCGAAATGTCTGCTTCCGATCCACTTATGATTGGTCCAAATGCTGTGACAAAACCTTTCAAACTCGCCCATGATTCTAAAATATTTGAGTTAATCAAAAATGGGATGAAATTTATTGCACCCGAAAGACTACGATTTCGCAATGAAGGGGACTTTTATTTGCTGAATATCCGATGGGGTAACACAATCACTATTCCAACTGAGGTTGCACATTTTTTAATTGAAAAGCAATCGCAAGAGGCTGCATTTACATTGAATGAATTTGGTTTGGAAAGGATAAAATTACTTGCCGATCTTTTTTTTAAAGATGCTCTTGAGAGCAATACAGGAAATTATAACGATTTGAAAACAAAAACGGGTTTAGGTATTAATCCCGAATACTTGCCAAGGGCAGCTGAATAAAATCATTTTCGGATTCGTTGTTACTTCTTAAAAATGTACGCTATAAAATAGACAGTATTTTAGTGATAAAAAAGTTATCTTCAGGCCCTGTTATTTTACAAAATTATTTATCAGTCTATGTTTTATCCTGTACTTATCGATAATTTTTTAATTTGTCTTATTATTTTTGGACATATGATATTTGATCTGAAATAGGAAGTTTCTTTATTATGCCCAAATGTTTATTAAAATATTCATCAATGGCCTTAGTTGCACCGGGAAATGCTCCATAATCATCCAAAATAATTATGCCTCCACTTGCAACACGATTGCAGAGAAGATTCAAACAAATCTTTGTAGGATCATATAAATCGACGTCAATATGTAATAGGGATATTTTTAGTTCCGGATTATTTTCTAAATAATTGGGAATGGTTTTTTTGACATCACCTTTTACCAGATCAATATTTTGATATAAATTTAGTTTCTTCAGTACTGTAATAATTTGACCCTTCGAGATAGATTGATCACCAGCTTGGTCTATAAAATCTTTTCGAAATAGCTTATCCGAACTAGACTTCGCCTTTGGAAATTTACCAAACGTATCAAACCCAATAATTTTTTTTGCTGAAGAGTTTGATAAAAGTTCGCGAAATTTGATCCACCTCATTAAAGAAGCACCTTTGAATACACCACACTCTACTATTTCTCCAGGCACGCCCATGCTAAGCCGAAATAAATCTAAATGGCTAACTAGTTTCGAGAAACGGCTAACACTTGCTGTTAAATAAAATCCATTCTCATAATCAAAGGCTGATTCCAAATCATATTTCTTAGGCAAATTAAACCACCTCATAATTCAACTATGTGCAAAAAATTTAAGAGCCTCGTAATTTTTCTAGTGCCGCAAGTTCTGATTGATAAACTTCTTTAACCCCGTTGCCACGTGCTAATTCAACCACTCGGATATCGCGAACCAGTGTTTTTAGTCCATGCGGCTCAACCGAAGCTGCTTGATCGCTACCCCACATCGTACGATCGAGCGTGATGTGGCGCTCAATAAATTCAGCGCCCATTGCAGCAGCAGCAATTGTTGTTTGTAAACCCGTTTCATGTCCAGAGTATCCTATTGGCACGCCATATCGTTCTTTTAATGTTGAAATCATTTGTAAGTTTAATTCATCAGCGCTGCATGGATATGAACTGGTAGAATGGGCTATTAACAAGGAACAGCCATTTAAGATATCTACAGCATGGTCGATTTCACTAATTGTACTCATGCCTGTAGATAGAATTACAGGTTTGTTTTGTGAATTTATTTTTTTCAACAACTTGTCGTCGGTAAGTTTAGCCGAAGCGACCTTAACTGCGGCACAGTCAAATTGACTGATAAAATCAACTGAAGGTTCATCCCAACATGAGGCAAACCAGTCTATTTTTTTTGTACGGCAATAAAAGTCAATTTGCTCAAATTCAGCCTGCCCAAACTCAGTTTTTTTACGATATTCTAAATAGCTAATCATCCCCCAGGGGGTCTCCCGGATTTTGCTCTGTTGATTAATAGGGACACAAATTTCCGGTTGTCGCTTTTGGAATTTGACAGCATCACATTTTGCGTTAATTGCCACATCAATGAGGTTTTTGCATAAATTGATATCCCCATTATGATTAATACCAATTTCGGCAATAATATAGGCTGGGTTTGGAGCCCCAACATATTTTTCTCCAATTTTGACTGGGTCTATCTTTTCGTTATACACAGGGTGCTTCCTTGGATTATATGTGTTTTCCCTCGAATTTTACTATCAACAACTGTGTTATTAAATTATCCAAAGAACTAAAAATTATGTCTTTTTGTCTGCTTGAGTTTATTAAATTTCTTCTAACATTACAGTGAGCGGGGGCTTACCTGCAACCCTAATTCCTCGTCAAACGGTAATCGTTTTTGTTTAAGAAAATAATTTATTGATTGTTATTTCTTCAATAAAAGATCAGATAGTTCGCGGATAGCACCTTTTCCACCACATTGACTTAATTGTAAATCAGCTATTTTGATCGCTTGAGGATGGGCATCTGCCACAACAACCCCACAACCAGCAATATTTAAACACTCTAGGTCATCCGTATCATTTCCTAGATAAACTATTTTATTTAATGGAATACCCTTTGCTTGGGACCATTTATTAAAAGCAGTACCTTTGTCATCGGCATTTGTTATTATATCCAATATTCCAAGTTTTTTACACCGTACGGATACGATCGGATGATTTTGCCCTGAAATCACGGCAAGCGAATATCCCCCATCTTGCAGGTTTTTGATACCAATGTCATCACTATGAGAGCAAAACACGCTTTCATTTCCATTTGCTTCTAATTTGCATCGATTATCTGTGAATACACCATCAAAATCAAATAGCACGGCTTTTATGTTTCTAGGTAATTTAGATGTGGCTATTTGACGTAGCTTATCTTGGAGCCGTTTTTCTACTTCGGTAAAATCACTTAAATTGTCTATATCACTAACATTTTCTTGTTGCATCTCAAATGGTAAAATTTTGCCCGCGTAGCGTTTTCCGTGTTTTCTAAATTCCTGTGCTTTCATAACATAAATTGCACCTATCTCAAGAAATTGTTGATCGATTTCTTGGCGTGGAGGTCTTTTTTTGGGGTCATGATTTATGGCTTCAAGATAACCAAAATTATTTTTTCGCCAAATGAATGGGTGAGCAGCAATAACCGCGATGACTGTATCAACTTTTTCTGACTGGTGCAGTTTGACCGCTGCATCTATGTCTTCTGAGGGGGTTAGAGGCGAAGTGCATTGTAAAAATACTAAAAGATTAGGGTCATAATTTTGTTTGGTTTTTAAATGATTCAAAGCGTGTATAAGTGCTAGCTCACTTGGTGAATTGTCAAGTGCTAGGTTCGTGGGTCGCATTATAACTTCGGCCCCTTCAGATACTGCTATTTGTGCTATTTTTTTGCTGTCAGTTGATACGAATAAGCGATCAATTGACCGGGCTTTCAGTGCCGCTGATATGACCCATGAAATTAAAGGCCGCCCGGCCATTAATTTCATGTTTTTGCCAATGATACCCTTGGAGCCTCCGCGGGCTGGAATTATGCAAACAGTTTCCATGTTATGCCCATCTAATCATTAAATTTGTTGATTGTGTTAGAAATTAGATGGATCTCAGCTTTGCTTAGATATTGGTGTATTGGCAGAGATAATATTTGATTGGCGTAGCGTTCAGCTTTTGGAAAAGAACCCATACCATATCCTAGGCTTTTGGCAACAGGATTCAAGTGAATTGGTATTGGGTAATGTATAGCTGATCCGATACCATGCGTTTCTAATTCGTCTATTAGAGCTCCCCGGCGTTCGGTCCTTATTACGAATGTATGGTAACTATTAAATTCCCATTCATTTTCAATGGGGAGTTGCACGGCTTTCGTTGTAATTTGATTTAAATATTGTTCAGCATTCTGGCGTCGTCGTTCAATCAAACTGTCTAGATATTTTAGTCGCATTGATAATATAGCCGCCTGCAAAGAATCCATACGTGAGACATCTGCCCATTTAACGGCTGTATTTCGGTCTTTGAGACCGGCATTTCTTAGAATACGTATATTTTTTGCCGTATCCTCGTTATCGGTTGAGATGAACCCGGCGTCACCTAAGGCATTTAAGTTCTTAAGCGGATGTGCTGAAAAGCAAGCCATATTCCCAAAGCTTCCAGCAAATTGATCACAATACTTTGATCCTATGGCCTGTGCGGCATCTTCTATAATGTACAATCCATTGTCATTAGCAATTTTTTTCAGGGACCCCATATCAGCAATCCGGCCGGACAAATGGATTGGCAAAATCGCCTTTGTGTTTTTGGTGATTGCTTTGGCTACTTCTTTGGGGTCGATATTCAAATCGTCCTGAATGTCTGCGAATACAGGTCTAGCACCGGCTAAAACAATGCTCGACGTGGACGTTATGTATGAATTTGGTGCCGTGATCACTTCGTCACCAGGACCAATTCCTAGGGCTTTAATGGAGAGAATTAGAGCGGCTGTTCCACTTGAAACCCCAATCACATGCTTGAAGCCGAATTTCTGTGCTATAGTCTCCTCAAAAGATTCGATTGCAGAGCCTCCTACAAATTGCCCACTATCAATTATTTGTTCAATACACTCTAAAAGCTGTGATTTTTCTTCTAGCGATTGTCTTTCAAGGTTTACATATGGAATTTTAATTTTGATCATATATCTATGGTCTCTCATAAAATTTATGAACCGTTTCGATAACGTAGTTGAGTTGCTGTTGGTCTAAATGTTGGTCAGCTGGGAATGAAATAATATTCTTAGCATGGTGGTCAGTAACTGGAAAAGTACCGGCTCTATAGTCTAGATGTTTCAGTCCATTTTGTTGATAAAGTGGGATCGGATAATGGATTTTGACGTCAATGCCGTTGTCATGACAGAATCTGTATAACTCATCCCGTTTTTCTGCAAATACGATATACAGGTGGAATACATGGTTTGATTTTTTAGATCGAGGAGGTATTTTTAGACCTTTGATTTTTGAGAATGCTTGATCATAGAAAAGCGCATTTTTTCTTCGCTGATTGGTTATGGAGGTTGCGGAGCCAATTAACCAGTTACCAACAATCGCCTGGAGAGAATCTAATCTTGAATTGTGCCCTAAGACCTCTATTTCATCGCGGTTGATAAGTCCATGGTTACGAATCAATCTTAATTTATCTGCTATTTTTTTATCATTGGTAACAGCAATACCCCCATCTCCCCAGACATTAAGGTTTTTCAAAGGGTGTAGAGAAAACCCCGCTGCAACTCCCCAGGTGCCCGCTTTTTGACCATTCCAAGCTCCTAATATTGACTGACAAGCATCTTCGATTACGACTAAATTATGCTTATCAGCAATTGTCATAACTTTATCCATATCAGGCATTTCACCGGTCAAATGTACTGGCACGATTGCGGCAGTTTTCTCTGTTATGGCTGCCTCTATCTTGTCTGGGTCTATACAAAAATTATCGAGACAATCAATTAACACAGGCCGAGCGCCAATCTCGTTTATTGCTCCTACTGTAGCGACAAAAGTATTTGCAGCTGTGATGACCTCATCATCTCTTTTGACATTAGCTGCTTTGAGGGAGAGTTTTATAGCATCGGTTCCCGAACCTACGCCAATTCCATATTTGATGCCTATTAAATCAGCAAACCGCTGTTCAAATTCTTTAACCGCTGTACCTAGGGTAAAGTCACCTGATTCAACAAGCCTCCGGATCGACGCAAACAAATCATCTGCTTCTTTGAATTGTTGGGGTAAATATGAGTATCTAACTTTCATGTCGTTCCATCGATTTTTTATTGAAGAAAAAATATAACATTAGGTTAGATTGATTTCTTGCATGGTTTTAATATTATAATAGCGACTGGAGTTCATTGCATCGGGCACCCGGCCTTCTTGAATTGCGGACACCAATTGCAGAGCGGCTTCCTTAATTGAATATTTTGCAGCAAAACCAAGTTCAGTATGAATTTTTTCTGATGAAATATGATAGGAGCGTAAGTCGTCGGTTGGTGTTACTTCAATTTTTACATTTTTGTTAGTCACGCTTCTGACCAATTCAGCGATTTCTATTATTGTGTGATTTTCATAACCTGCATTGTATATTTTTCCATCAATAAGTGCAGAATCGTAAGAGAGTGATTTTATGTATAGATTGGCCATATCCTCAATGTTGATATTTGGCCGTTTCTGTGACCCACCAAAGACCAGAATTTTGCCATTGTGCACAGCATGATTAGTTAAAATATTTACTGTTAAATCTAATCTTAATCGCGGCGCGTACCCACATACTGTTGCAGGGCGAATGGTTAAGGTTGCAAACCCAGGTTCGCGTTCTTTTTCAAGCACATCTTCACACATAGCTTTGTATTTTGAATAGTCAGTAAGTGGCTTAAGAGCGAGATCTTCGGTTACATTTGTTTCATCTTTTATGCCGTAAACACTAGAAGATGATGCATAGATAAAACGTTGCACGCCAGAATCTTTGGCAGATCTTACCAGCGGGAGAAAACTATCATAGTTGATTGATTTTCCAAGTTCAGGATTTAATTCAAATGAAGGATCATTTGATATGCATGCTAAATGAATAACTGCATCACATCCGACCAAAGATTTTTTAACAATTTCTATATCTCTTAAATCTCCTTTAATAAGTTGAAGGTTTTGATTTTCGGCCAAATTACCGAGGGCTTCTGCACCAAAAATAAACAAATCGAGGACTTTGACCCGAAACCCGTGGGCGACTAGTTTAGGGACAAGAACGCTTCCAACATAACCAGCTCCGCCGGTGACCAGTACGGTATTTATGTGCATATTGTTCATAAACCTTTCTTATTTAAGAATTGACTTAATATGACGGTCAAGCCATGAGCGTTCGATCATTGTTTTGTTTCCAATTGCATCGACCATCTTTGATCCAACAATATTAGTGATTAGCCCAATAACGTCGGTAGGTGTTTCGATAGCTGATAACAGCCCCGTAACTGCAAGCACCGCGTCACCAGCACCGACGCGATCCACTACTCTCAGTGCTAGCGCAGGGGCCTCACTAAATCCTTCATCACGTGAATAGTGCAGGCTCCCTTGGCGGCCAAGTGTAATAGTAAAACGCGGGCAGTCGATTTTTTCAGCTAGTATCTCTATTTGTTTAAGCAGTGGTAGCTCGCGATGTCGCGTCTCAAGTTCAACTTCTAATCCATTTAAACTGATATAATCTGCTGAGGGATATTTTGATATAGTGTGAAATCCACGGTTACCAGAATTTGCTTGAGTATTGACTATTAAGAAAGACGATTTTTCAATTAGGATATCAACCATTGGTTTTGATATCATGTTGTGCCCATAATCGGTAACTAGTGTCGTTCTGTGCTCTGGGATCAAATTCGACAAATGTTTTATTATTTCGTTTGCAGCTTTGCTAGGAAGGGGTGAATCATTCATCAAATATAATTCCATAACTTTAGCTTCTGTATGCTCATCAATAAAACGGCGTTTATGAATTGTGGGAGCGTTTGATTGTTCAACAAAAATTGGCCTTATATTAGATTTTAAATTTTTCTCAATCAGAGTGCGCTGAGAATTTTCCTTGCCCAATAAAGTCACTAACCTGACATCGTTGCATAACCCAGCTAAGTGATTGGCACCAGCAAGACTTCCACCAACATATGTTTCAATTGATTTATGCCTAAATGACAAGATCGGGTCCTTGGCAGATTTTCCCATTCCTTCACAAGTTACGTATTCATCTATAATTGCTTCTCCTACAATAAGCGGGGAGAGATCACTAATTTTATCTAGATAATCGATGATGTCTGATGCTTTATATTTCTCACGAAAACGATCTAGCCAAGCCTCAGTCGACTTCGGAAATAAAGAAATATGATTATTTATAATTTTTGAAGAACTAAAAACTTGGTCATCCGTGTAATAAATCTCTCCTTTTACTGAATTAATAGCTTCAATTTCCAGCTGGATATTTCCCGTTTCATCATCTCCGAAATTCGAATACTCGATTCCTTTAGCATAAATATTAGGCTTTAAGAGCTTAAGAGTCTTTGTTGCCGTGGACCAGCTATTTATAGCCACAAAGTCAACTGTTTCTAATGCTGACAGGGTCTCTGCCCTTAAATGGTGATCAAATACAGGTCGCCCGGGGCCTTTATTAACGAATTCATCTGGGGTGATGGTGACCGCTAGATAGTCGCCTTGTTTTTTTGCACTATCCAAATGCTGAATATGCCCGGGGTGAATAATGTCAAAAACACCATGACACAAAACAATTTTGTTATTATCACCCTGAAGTTTGGCGATGATATCTGATAATTTTTCTAAGGACACTATTTTAGAGTTTGAATTTTTTGACACTTTTCTTTCCAAATTAACTAAGTTTTTCAAACCAAACCCTGGTTTCTTCTTCGATCGTTTTTGGATTCCAGACCGGTGCATCTTTCCAATAATCAATATTCTTAAGCATCAAATCAACACCCTCTTCCAATGAAACTTTCGGTTGCCAGTCAAGCATGCGAGTGATTTTTGAAATATCGGCAAAAGTACGTTCGGGTTCACCCGGGCGCTTGGGGATGTGTACAACTTCACATTCTAAGAGGTCAACAAGCCTATTAATGCTATATGTATTGCCACTACCGATATTCATTACTTCATTTACGAGATTAGAATCTGCAGCTTTTTTAACTGCGTCGACGGCATCGCTTACATAAGTGAAGTCGCGGGTTTGTTCACCATCTCCTATAACCGTCAATGGTTTTTTTGCTAATTTCTGGGCGAGAAAGACACCAAAAACTGCACCATAAGTTCCTGATGTTCTTGCTCGTGTTCCATAGACATTAAACATTCGAAGCGAAACCGCTGGTAACTGAAAAACTTCGGCCCAATGTAAGACAATTTGTTCTCCTAGCATTTTTGTTAAAGCATAAGGATATTGTGGAGCCATTGGGGATAGTTCTGATGTCGGATAGGACTCGGGTATACCATAACAAGATGATGAAGCCGCATAAATAAATTTACGGACATTTGCTTTTTGGGCGGCTTCAACTATTGAAAATGTTCCGTTTACATTAGTGTCAAAGTAAAGTGATGGATTGTTTATTGAGGGAACTATATCTGCCATGGCAGCTAAATGAAAGACACGATCAGCACCTGCGATTAGTTCCCTCATGGCCTCTCGGTCAGTAATATCTGCTACATTTATTTCCAAGTTAGAGTTGGTTGCTTGGTCCGATAAATTTGACTGGCGGCCGACACTGCAATTGTCGATGACGTGAACTTTTCTGCCTTCGGCTAGTAAAGCATCTACGAGATGGCTTCCAATAAATCCGCAGCCACCCGTTACGATATCTTTTGATGATTCCATGATACGTTTAATATTAACCAAGTTTGTTTTCAAATAACTGAGATAGTATACTTCCCTTAGCCAATTGGGGAAAGGTCGCTTTAACAGATTATCAAGGCACAAAACTTGTTTGAAAGTGGGAATTGAGTTGAGTTTACATGCGAATATGAGGTCGAGAAACTTCGTGTTATATGATCTATAGATCTGTTAGGTGGAGGTCTAGTTTTTTTGCGTTGATCAAATTGTTGGCCGGGGATTTGCTGAATTTTAATAGCATTTTTTTATATTTAACTGCTGACTTTTTCAAAATGCCCCCGCGTTCATTGAGCAAATTTTGAAATTTTTTATACATTATTTTGTACAGGATTAAATCAAATTTGTTTGTTTCTTCTATTAAAAGATGATGCTCATTTTCTCTATGGAGGTTTCCGGATCCTATATTGAGACTTTTATATAAACAAATTGGCCAGCCAAGTATTTGACTCATAATAAGGATGGATTCTTCAAAATATTCAACTATTCCGCAAAAACAGAAGTTGCTGGTGATATTTTCTACTGCTCGAGCACAATCCACTTCGTTGATTTTTTGGTCGAAAGGAACTCCGGCTAAATATTTTGTTTGGTGGTTTTGCATTTCATTTGGGAAGGCGGTAATCATTTCACCTATATTCATGATTTTTCCATTGGCCAATTTGTATTTTTCTGGTGTCCGCACAAGTCGTTCGTGATAGTCAGAAATTGTTCGTTGGATTGGGTCTCTCATGAAAGTAACATACGAGGTTTTCTCTGGCAGTACAGCATGAGCGCCATATTGAAAGTGGCCGACTAAAGCTCGATAGTTAGGTTGTTTTTGTAATAATGCATCTAAGTTATCAATTAGAGAGCGATTAGTTTGGTTGTAGTAGGTTAGAACGTTTTCTTCCCCATATTGGAGATCAATAATTTTACGCAAAGTCGTCCCAGCTGTTTTTGGGATATGCATAAAAAATAAAAATTGACTATCTATTTTCATTTTTCTAGCTGCAATTATATCAAAATTATAACTTGTATTTTAAGTTTCGTAGGCATTTATTACATCTTGCAAAAGGGATGCATCAAGAATTCTATATCGTTCGAATTTTGCGAAAGTTGCTTTGTCTATTTCAGGGCGTCTGCCCTTTAAATTACGCTTGGTGGTTTCATCGGCATTAGCTTTACCCGTATCTGGATGCAAGTGTTCGACGAGTATGTCTGGTATGTAGTGAAGTCGATTGATCATTTTACCAATTTGCCAAGTCCATAAATCACAATTGAAGTGTTCAAAGAGAAACGGTTCAATATAACCAAGTGTGTTGAACCATTCAGCGCTCAATATCGGGAATGTACAGATCGTCTCCTGATATCGGCCATCATTGAACCACATGCAGTAAATTTCGTCAGGAAATTTAGCAACTTCTTCATCTAATCGATTATCCCAGTTTTTATCCCTAAATACTTGGTCATCATTGGCTATCATTAGTATATTGCCTTGAGCTCGTTCCGCTAGAATATTGTTGATTATTGGAGTTCTAAGCGGTTCATCAATTAG
This sequence comes from uncultured Rhodospirillaceae bacterium, assembly GCA_964639965.1. GTDB lineage: Bacteria > Pseudomonadota > Alphaproteobacteria > Rhodospirillales > UBA2165 > TMED23. Next base: position 110 of record CAZXGI010000010.1, on the reverse strand, counting down.
AAGGTCAACATTCGCTAATTTGGAAACGGTCGGATCTAAAACTAGGTTTTTATGCGATAAAAGGTAATCAAATTTTTTTGGGTCATCTTCATCTACATAAATGAGGATTT
>CAZXGI010000009.1:46662-62281 GCA_964639965.1 uncultured Rhodospirillaceae bacterium | reverse complement strand
AACTCTCTAGGAGAATTTTTGAGATGGCAAAGGAAGTATTATTTGACGCGTCGGCACGGGCTAAGATGCTTGCAGGCGTTGATGTTTTGGCCAATGCGGTCAAAGTGACTTTGGGACCGAAGGGTCGTAATGTTGTATTAGACAAGAGCTTTGGTGCACCGCGTATTACTAAAGACGGTGTAACGGTGGCTAAAGAGATTGAACTTGACGACAAGTTCGAGAATATGGGAGCACAAATGGTTCGCGAAGTAGCTTCGAAAACCAACGACATTGCGGGTGATGGCACTACGACTGCTACCGTTCTGGCTCAGTCGATTGTCCGGGAAGGATCAAAAGCTGTAGCTGCAGGTATGAACCCAATGGATCTTAAGCGTGGTGTTGACTTGGCTGTTGATGCTGTTGTGTCAGATCTAGCCAAGCGTTCGAAGCGGGTCAACACTAATGAAGAGATTTCTCAAGTTGGTACTATCTCCGCCAATGGTGACTCTGAGATTGGTGCAATGATTGCTGAATCTATGGGTAAAGTCGGTAATGAAGGTGTTATTACAGTCGAAGAATCCAAAAGCCTCAACTCAACACTTGACGTTGTTGAAGGTATGCAGTTTGACCGTGGTTACACCTCTCCTTATTTTGTGACCAATGCGGAAAAAATGATTTGCGATATGGAAAATCCTTATATCCTTATCAATGAGAGTAAGCTTTCTAGCCTTCAACCTATTCTACCTATTTTAGAAGCGGTTGTTCAGTCAGGTCGTCCATTACTTATTATAGCTGAAGACATTGAAGGTGAAGCTCTAGCAACGCTTGTCGTTAACAAGCTGCGTGGTGGTCTTAAGATTGCTGCTGTTAAGGCGCCAGGCTTTGGAGATCGCCGTAAAGCGATGCTTGAAGATATTGCAATTTTAACTAACGGTCAGGTAATTTCTGAGGATCTTGGTATTAAGCTTGAAAGTGTAACCCTTGATATGATGGGTTCAGCTAAGCGGGTTACTATTACCAAAGAAGAAACAACCATAGTTGAAGGTTCTGGCAAAAAGAAAGATATCGAGGGCCGTTGTAATCAGATTCGTAGTCAAGTTGAGGAAACTTCTTCTGATTATGATAAAGAAAAACTTCAAGAGCGCCTTGCGAAGCTTGCAGGTGGTGTTGCCGTACTTAATATCGGTGGCGCGACAGAAGTTGAAGTTAAAGAACGCAAGGATCGTGTTGATGATGCTCTTAATGCAACACGTGCGGCTGTCGAAGAAGGTATTGTCGCAGGTGGCGGTGTAGCTCTTTTACGGGCGGCAAAAGCTCTTGATAAGTTAAATCCCGATAATGATGACCAAAAGGTGGGGATTAGCATTGTGAAGCGAGCCCTAGAAACACCGGTTCGCCAAATTGCAGAAAATTCTGGTGTTGATGGAGCCGTTGTTGCGGGCAAGTTGCTTGAAAGTAAGGATGTAAATCGTGGTTACGATGCGCAAAACAATAAGTACACTGACATGGTGAAGGCTGGAATCGTTGATCCAACCAAGGTTGTTCGGGCTGCGTTACAAGATGCCGGATCTATCGCCGGTCTGCTCATTACTACCGAAGCCATGGTTGCTGACAAACCAGAGGAAAAAGCTGCTGCTGCACCCGCTATGCCTGATATGGGCGGCATGGGTGGCATGGGTGGCATGGGCGGCATGATGTAGCTTATAAATGCCAATAATATTAGGAATTTAATTTCTATTTGGAAAGCCGCGTCTCAAAGATTAACTTGAGACGCGGCTTTTGTTTTTGATTTAAGTGGATTATTGATGACATGTCTGGTCATATTGAATTGATCTTTGTTGGTCCCGAGCAAGTGTTACCACTTATCACAGCTTTAGTTTTATGGCTTTGCTTGGTTGGGCTTGGAGGATTATTTACGAGTAAGGATCGTTTAATAGAAGTTAATGCTATATTTGGCTGGTCTGTAATTTCTGGTATATTCACAATTGTTGGTACTTTTGTTGCACAGCCATTTTTTACGATTTCTTGCATTCTGTGTTTGCTTTCGTTAATTGGGCATTACCGATCTTTTAAAAATTCTCAGCCTTTATTAATAAAGGGCATGTGGCGTGTTCTGATTTTGGTTTTTCCTTTATTGTGGATCGGAGCTGGGATGGAACCGTCACAATGGGATGAATTTTCACATTGGTTGCCTGCCCCCAAGTATCTTTTTGAATTTGATGGTTTTCCAACTAAGGTACGTCCTTTCTTTGGAACCAGTATGTTACCGGCATATCCCTATGGTTGGCCATATTTAACGTATCTGAGTTCACTGATTGCTGGGCAATTTATGAGCAACGTTACTAGTACACTAAATATTTTCTTACTTTTATCTTTTTCGACATTTGCGCTTCGAACAGCATTTTTTGTGACTGGAAATAAAGTTCGAGAATATATTAGCTGGTCTTTCGCATCCGTCATTGTATTGTTTGCGACTTTGCTAAATTCCACATTTGTGCAAAAAATTGTGTTAACCGCTTATTCAGACGTCAGCACCTCGGTTTTGACGGGATTTAGCATGCTGGTTGGTTATTATTTTTTAGAATCCCTCGCAAATAGAAGGTCAACTTCTTCCTGGTCTAGTGCTTGGCAATTGTCGTTAGTTCTCTCTTTATTAATAAATGTGCGACAAACAAATCTAGTTTTGGTTATCGCAGTGTTATTAGCATTAAGTATTTTAGCTTTGAAAGATGGTGAAATCCAGATCAAAAATTTCATAAAGCATACCATACTGGTTTCCCTACCGATACTTATCGTTTACTTAACATGGCGTTATTACGTTTATGTTGAATTTAAGGATATTTTTGCTGAATTGGCTTTAAATAAACTTGAATCATGGCATTTTTCAGAAATTCCTCAAATTTTACTGAGTATGGGTTATGTCTCTTTTAAAAAGATCGGTTTTTTTGGGCCAATGGCAATTGCTTGCTACTTCGGGATCAAGGGATTGATTAAGATTAGAACTAATTTTGATAAAATATCTATTCTAGCGGCCACAATATTTTTATTTTATACGGCATTTTTATTTTTGACTTATGTTGGTCATTCTCCCAAGGTCGCGGCGATAAGTGCTGTTTCCTTCTGGCGTTATAGCACACATAATGGGATGGTTGCACTTGCATTTGTTTCCTGCGGAGCGATATATTTGTTTACGTGTCGAAATTTCGAGAATAAATTTCCTGATTGGTTGAGATTTATTACTATAGTTTTCGTATTTGTATTACCTCTATGCTTTGCTCAAAAAATTAGATTTGATCTAGAGCCACCAAAGCCCCATTTTACAATGGTGGCTAAAGGAGTAAGAAATTTAATTTCTAAGGAAACATTGGTTTTTGTTGTTGATCCTATGGGAACAGGAGAATCCCATAATATTACAAATTACTACTTAAATCAGTATAGTACTAATTATATTGCCGCGTTTACAGATCCAACACCAGCAAATGTAAGATCTAGTTTAGACCGTGTTTCAGAAAAAAATTACGTTCTAGTTCATTCCCTCATAGCCGGGTTATCTGAGTATTTTGGCATAAGTCTTAGTGAAAAGAAATCATACTTATTCAGAAGAGGAAGTTATAGTTGGATAATGATCCAAGATTGGACCAAACCGGAAAACCATAAATATTAATTATTTTTGTGTGGAAATTATTTTTTCGACACGCGCCATATATGGATTTGTTGCTTCAAGGTAGGAATAAAAACTAAGGGAATGGAAAGGTGTTGGAAATCGTTTAATTTTTAGATTTTCAAATAAATAATCTACTATTGTGATGATCTCATCAGCTTTATTGACGTGTTCGTGACGCATTAACACACCATAATCAAGACGATTTCTGAGCCAATAAGAAATACCGGTTGTTAAGCGCCAGCCTAACCACCAAAGAAATCCGCCTTCATTTGGAATACCTGCTTGGAATATGCCATTACTTTCCATGTGTTTAATACTTAGGGCTATTTCCATTGGCAGATTTGTCATATGTTCTAATACTGCGATGGATACAATTCTTGAATATTTTTTACTTTCAGGTATTTCGTCTAACGAATCATAAATTTCCTGAATTTGGTTTAGTTGTGAGTTATTCCGGTATAAATCTGAAAAAGGTTCAACAATTTCATAAACAGTATTTGAATCTTCATAAGAAACATGATTGAGAGTTCCTGCACCAATTTCTAGTAAATTTGAAGATTTATGCGTAATTATTTGGCGATGCATCCAGGATTCAAGGGTTTGAGCTAAATTGTCAGCTTTATGGTGCCCTACTCGGTTTTTTTTGTATTCTTCTACATATAAGGCTTTATGCGCAGATGTAAGAGGTGGACGTTTTCTAGGATAACTCGCGAGGATTGCTTCAATTTTATTCTGAGTGGACATGATAGCTTTTAATTAAGGTTAAAAAATTAGTTTGGATAAATATCTTTTCTTCTTCTCATTCTAATGAAAATGGTTTCGCTCTTTAAGGGTTTTCGTTATTTTATTGTGGTGTGTTTATAAAGAAAACCCAAATTTTCCCCTTGATCCGATCTGCCAGCAATTACGTTTATGATAATTCTAACTAGAAGATTTAGGTTATTATTCCACAAGAGAAGAACCCATAAGTGATCATTTTAATGAGAATGAATAAGGAATTTCTTAACTTCCTTAATCGTTCCTGCTAAACTTAACCGTTGAATTTTCACACCGTCGGGAAATGCACTCGTGAGACGCGAAGGCATAGCTCGATCCAGCATGATGAAGATACCACGATCATTTGTCTTACGTATAAGTCTACCAAAAGCTTGTTTTAACTTGAGGCGGGTTAAGATATCATCATATTTTATACCTGAATTCTTAGATTCGTAATCTTTCTTACGATTTTTATGAAGGATTGTTGGACGAGGCCACGGCACACGGTCGTAGATTATAAGTCTTAAAGCCCGACCCGGCACATCAATCCCATCCCTGATAGCATCTGTACCAAGTAAGCATGCGTTCTCTTCCGCTTTAAAAATATCAACCAATGTTCCGGTATCTAAAGGATCAACATGCTGGGCAAGCAACATTAACTTATCCATCTCTGGTTCTTGGATTAGTCGTTCGTGGACTTGTTGCAGTCGACGAATCGAGGTGAATAAACCAAGTACGCCGCCTCCACTTGCAGCCATAAGTTTCTGATAGGCTGTAGTTAATTGATTTAGATCATTTTTTTCTATGTCAGTGACGATATAAATTCGAGTTTGGTTGACATAGTCGAATGGAGAAGGTGTAAAATACTTGATGGAGGGTTCCTCCATGTAATCTAATCCGGTGCGGGCGGTCGCAAAATCCCAATTGATTTTGTCCCTAAGGGTAGCTGATGTAATCAATGCACCATGCGATGTGTTTAGGACGTTCTCAGCAAACGGCTGTGTTGGATCAATATAATGACGATGCAAGCCAGTGTCGTAGTCACGACCTTGATAACGCTTTACTGAGATAAAATTGATGAAGTTCGTAGAATTTTTTTCATTTACCACGTTCTCTAACATGTTTTGCCAAACTTTCACTTGGCTCACGCAACGTTGATCAAGACTTCGTGAGACAGCATCAATTCGTTGTCGTTTGGAGGTATCAAGATCATCCACTTCATTTTCAAGTTTTTCGGTTAAGATTTGTACTAATCTTTTAACTGGTTCGCATAGGTCTTCAAGCACATCGGCTAGCTCTTTTGCAGCGATCACCAAATTATCAATTGGTGGATGAATAGTTGCCTCTATATCGTAAGGGCTATTGGCATTTTTATTCTTTGCATAAACCTGTTCCCGTATATGAGCTAGGAAATTTTCTACTGGGCCACGTGTGTTTCCTTTTAGAAGACGTTCTTGCCATCCTTGATCTGGCAACTCACGGGCTGCCGAAATAACATGTGATAGAGCAGCTATGGCAGTCTCATTGCCGGAGATTAAATCTTCGATTCGGGCACGTAGACCACGCGACCGTGAATTTCTATGTCTTTCTGTTCCAATAATCCAATGGCGTAGTTCTGAAGTTTCTATACCAGTAAAGTGGGCTGAGAAAGCACTATCGGCGCTATCAAATAGATGGTGCCCTTCATCAAACACATAACGAGTGGGGCGGTTTGGATCTTCGGTCCCTAGAATAGATTGAGTTAAAATTAGGGCGTGATTAGCAATCACCAACTGGGCGCGCTGAGCTCGTCGCACTGATTTTTCAATAAAACACTTGCTATAATGGTTACAGGCCGAATAAATGCATTCGCCTCGGGTATCTGTAAGGTCAGTGGTGTGATGTTGGCCCATCAAATCGGATAGCCAAGCCGGAAAGTCTCCGCCAACCATATCGCCGTCTTTGCTCGCATGCAGCCAACGGACAACTAAGCCTAGTGTAACGAGGTTAATATTTTGGGAGCCTGCATCCGTGGCTGCTGAGTTTTGGGCAATGGATTGTTCCAAGTTTAATAAGCAGAGATAGTTCTCACGACCTTTCCGAACAATTGCTTGAATAGATTTCTCAATTTCATCAGGATACATTCGATCAAGCTCGCTCTCTAATTGTCTTTGCAGGTTTCGTGTAAAAGTTGATATCCAGACCGGTCCTTTGTTCTTTTCCGCCCAGACGCTGGCCGAAGCAATATAGCCAAGGGTTTTGCCAACTCCCGTGCCGGCTTCGGAAATAACTGTAATTGGTTTATTCGTTTTCTCTACTGTCATAAAAGCTGCGGCTGACTTGATCGCAAATTCTGTCTGCTGCGGGCGCTCCTCAGAGCCTTCACCTAATAGAATTGTCAAGCGTTCGGTAACCTCGTCAGATTTAATATCTACGTTTTCGGCTGGAGTCTTTGGTATTATTTCATCCCATTCTGATAGATGGCTCCAAACTTTAAAGCCTTCAAGTGATTTATTGGATTGATCTATAGTATTATTGATTTCTAGAACACTTAGTACTGTAGGTCCCCAAGACCATCCAGCTTTTGTCATCTCTTGAGCGAGGAAATAGACTCGAGGTTCTGCTTCTGTTAATTCATGCAGCAATAATTTGCCAATCTTATAGAGTGTTTCGGTCGCATTTTCAGTGGTAACTGGCCTTGGCAAGTTGAGTGCGTCGGCCAGGCCTCGGGGGGTGGGCACTACAAATTGGGCAGGACGAATAAAGGCATAGAGTTCTAGCAAATCAAAACATGGAAAATCGTCAGTTTGCAGATAACGTGCCGTTGCTTTAGCGTGGCAAAGAATTGGGTAACTGGTTTTAGCAAACTGAATTGCTTGTTTTTTATCTAACGTGACTAATTCACCATCAGTTGTTAGCATAGCAATACCCCTGGAATCGGCAATTATTACGGATGTATGTGGTAGCCTTATTTGCGGAGAAGAAGATGAATTACTCATGGGAACATATTAATGGTCTATGACCGACGTCATCAACAACGTTTGTTAAAACTTGACAAATTTCGTTGACCTTAAGGTTCTCCCACCCTAGTTTCCGCACTCTCAAAGGAGTGATAATAAGATGCTAATCACTAATGAACAAAAAAAACTTGCGGTAGCTTCAAAAGCTTGGCCATTTCAAGAAGCTCGTTCGATTTTAAAGCGAATCAAAAACAAATGCCCTGAAAAGGGCTTTGTCCTGTTTGAGACTGGTTATGGTCCTTCCGGATTGCCGCATATTGGTACTTTTGGCGAGGTGGCGCGCACAACGATGGTTCGCAATGCCTTTGAAATGTTGAGTGATATTCCAACTAAGCTTATTGCTTTTTCTGATGATATGGACGGCTTGCGTAAAGTGCCGGATAATCTACCCAGAAAAGAAATGTTGGAACAACATCTAGGCAAGCCATTGACCCAAATTCCCGACCCCTTTGGCACCCATAATAGTTTTGGCGAACATAATAACGCTCGCCTTCAAGTATTTTTAGACGAGTTTGGCTTTGATTACGAGTTTAAATCAGCGACCAAATCATACAAGGCGGGCGAGTTTGATGAAACCCTTTTGATGATTTTGGCAAATTATAATAAAGTTACAAATATAATTTTGCCGACACTTGGTGAAGAGCGTCGAACAACTTATTCACCTTTCTTGCCTATATGCCCTAGGACAGGCGTTGTATTGCAGGCACCGGTGATCGCTCATGATGTTGAAGCGGGAACAATTACTTATAAGGATGAAAATGATGAGAAAATTACTACGGTTGTTACTGGTGGAGCCTGCAAGATGCAATGGAAAGTCGATTGGGCGATGCGTTGGATAGCATTGGGAGTTGATTATGAGATGTCCGGTAAGGATTTGATCGACTCTGTTAAGTTGTCATCGGCTATTACCCGCTTACTTGGGGCCGATCCTCCACAAAGTTTTACATATGAATTATTCTTAGATAATAACGGGCATAAAATCTCAAAGTCCGTAGGTAATGGCATTTCTATGGAAGAATGGCTGAGGTATGCCCCACGAATGTCGTTGAGCCAGTTCATGTATCAAAAGCCAACACAAGCGAAACGACTTTTTTTTGATATCATACCTAAAAATGTTGATGAATATCTTAAGAATATTTCAAATTTTAAGGATCAAGATTTTAAAACTCAGTTAAATAACCCAGTCTTTCATATTCATGGTGGAACGCCACCAACCGAAAAGGCCTACTTATCTTACACTATACTACTTAATCTAGCTTCTGTAGTGAATACAGAAGACAAAGCCGTTTTATGGTATTTTATTTCCCGTTATGTGCCGGAAGCAACCCCTGAGAATGCCCCAATGTTGGATCAGTTAACAGAATATGCTGTAAAATATTTCCGAGATTTTATTAAACCGAATAAAGAGTATCGTTTACCAAATGATGCAGAATATAAGGCTTTGGAAGATTTGTTGGATGCATTAAGTAAGATTCCAAAAGGATCAGAAGGTCCAGAAATTCAAACCAAGGTCTATGAGGTCGGAAAACGCCATGAATTTGATGACCTCAAAACTTGGTTCAAATGCCTTTATGAAATCCTGCTAGGTCAGCCCACTGGCCCGAGAATGGGCTCGTTTATAGCTTTATACGGTCTTGATGAAACCCAAGTTCTAATAAAAAAGGTCCTTGCCGGAGAGGGTATAGTTGATTCTTGAATTTTTTTGGATTAGCGCCTTTTCAGGAAGAATTCTTTTAGCAAACGACTGCAGAGAGTTTCTTCAATTCCACCATATACCTCAGGTATGTGATTGCAGTTCGGATATGTGTAAAGCTTTGGACCATGGTCTACTCCCCCGTTTTTTGGGTCGAAAGCCCCAAAATAAAGACGTCTAAGCCGTGCTAGCGAGATTGCTGCAGCACACATTGGACACGGTTCTAAAGTTACGAAAATATCGCAATTCAAAAGTCGGGCCGAACCAAATGTACGTGTAGCCTCTTGAATTACTATTAGTTCAGCATGAGCAGTGGGATCCTTTCTTTTTTCAATTAGGTTACCTGATTTTGCTAACACGCTACCAGTTAGTGATTCAACTATTACGGCTCCAACGGGAACATCACCGCGATCACTGGCAAGACGAGCTTCTTCAATCGCTAGCGTGAAGAATTGGGATCTTAATTTCTGCATAGCCAATAGATTGTAGAAGATTTTTCTTTATCTTGATAGAAAATATAAAACAAATTTATCGAAAGTTTGCGTGGACACCCAAGTCAATTTAAAATACATAATGGAAAAAATAAATGAAAAATCAAAATATCCACTGATTGGTATCACCGCTGATTCAGAGGAAGCTTCTGTTGGAGGCTATTCCAATTTTCCATGGTACGCTCTTCGTAATAATTATAGTAGTGCGATTGTCAAGGCTGGAGGCATTCCAATAATACTACCCCATGAACTAAACTTAACCAGTGATTATCTTGATCTAATTGATGGGCTGGTTATCACTGGTGGCAATTTTGATGTTGATCCAACCATCTATGGGGATTGCACGAACCACGAAACAGTAAAGCTTAAGCCCGAACGCACAGAGTTTGAAATGAATATTACGAGGGGAGCCATAGAGCGAGATATGCCCATCTTAGGCATTTGTGGAGGTCAACAACTTTTAAATGTGGTGTTGGGTGGAACGCTTATTCAACATATACCTGATGAGATTGAGGGAGCTCTTTTGCATGAACAACAAAATCCAAGAAACGAGCCTGGTCACATTGTTACCATTGAAAAAGGGACGTTATTACACAATATTGTTGATACAGTAAAAATGAATGTTAATTCTGCGCATCATCAAGCTGTTAAAACTGTGTCCGACCTAATGATTGTTAATGCCAGAACAGCTGATGGCGTAATTGAAGGTATAGAGGCCCAAGATAGCAAGTTTTGTATGGGTGTTCAATGGCATCCGGAATTCGAGATTGATTCTGGTGATATACGAATTTTTGCAGCCTTTATTGATGCCGCGCGCTAAGAAATTTATTGAAACAGATGCTAAAGCTGAGCGTATTGCAAAAGTGATCGCTAGGGCTGGGCTTTGTTCTCGCCGTGAGGCTGAGCGTTGGATTCTTGAGGGACGCGTTATACTTGATGGTAAGGTTCTGGAAAGCCCTGCTACGGTAGTGACCCTCCAAAACAAGATAGTTGTTGATGGGGAATTATTGCCTATCGCAGAAAAATTAAAAGTTTGGCGTTACTATAAACCAGCTGGTCTCTTGACAACTCATGATGATCCCAAAGGGCGCCCTAATATATTTGACAGTTTACCAAATAATTTGCCACGTGTTATATCGGTTGGACGTTTAGACCTGAACTCTGAAGGTCTTTTGCTACTAACCAATGATGGGGAGCTTGCGCGTGAGTTAGAACTCCCCGCTAATAATTGGCTCCGTCGGTACCGTGTCCGTATTCATGGTCATCCTGAAGAGAAGATATTAAATGACTTAATTAATGGTATTACAATTGACGGTACACGTTATAAATCAATCAAAGCCAAACTTGATCGCCAACAGGGAGCAAATGCTTGGTTGACGGTTTCATTAATAGAGGGAAAAAACCGGGAAATTCGACGCGTCATGCAACATTTTGACTGGAATGTTAGTCGATTAATACGTACCGCCTATGGTCCATTCCAGCTAGGCGCACTAAAAAGAGGCGAGGTTGATGAGGTGCGAAGTAAGGTATTAAAAGAACAGCTAGGCACTCAGAATCGTTCTGGATTTGCAGGAAAAGGCCAGAAAAAGTCAAGACGTCTAGCTGACCCCGGTGGTGAAAACTTGAACTCTAGTCAACCCAGAAATTATAGTAACTTATCCAAAGCTCATTTGGTAAAAGAAAAGAATAATTGAGAGCTATCTTTGAAATAAGATAAGAGTGTCATTAAGAAAGAAAGTACTTAAAGTGCGAATTATTGGTGGAAAAAATCGTGGCCGTAAATTATTGGAGCCAAGAGGGTTTAGAATCCGTCCAACTGCTGATAGAGTTCGTGAGGCTATCTTTAATATTCTAAGTTCGTACTTTCAAAATGGAATTCGTGACAAAATGGTTGCAGACTTATTCTCGGGTACAGGTGCTCTAGCTATAGAAGCTCTGTCTCGCGGTGCTAAATCTGCGGTCTTAGTAGACAACCAAGCTGGGGCCATTAATCTTATAAAGAAAAATATACAAACATGTGGCGAAGAAAATAATACTTTTCTATTGAAACGTGATGCTACCTATTTAGGTTCTCTCCCAAATAATTTTGTGGGTGCTAATATTGTTTTTCTTGACCCACCGTATGGAAGAAATCTCGTTCCGTCCGCTCTAAGGTCCTTAGTTGAGAATGAGTGGTTAGCCATGGATGCGTTGTGTGTAATTGAGGTTTCTAATAATGAAAATTTCAACTGTCTTGTTGAATTTGAAGAAGTTGATGAGAGAAAATATGGTCGCCACACAATTAAATTTTTAAAATTTAGCAGATAACAGTTTACCGTCGGCCAAATAATCTTTCTATATCCTCTAATTTTAGTTCGATGTAAGTTGGGCGCCCATGGTTACATTGGCCAGCATGAGGAGTGGTCTCCATTTGACGTAATAGTGCATTCATCTCTCTACCGTTTAAACGGCGACCAGCACGAATGCTACTGTGACAAGCCATTGTGGATGATACATCGGCTAAACGATCTTTTAGGTCTATGGCTTCGTCGTTTTGGTCTAAATCATCTGCTAGGTCATTTATTAAGCCACGGATATCAAGTTCACCAAGCATAGCCGGTACTTCTCGAACTATTACGGCACCAGGCCCGAAGGTTTCGATAACTAACCCAAGTTCATTTAGTTGTTCTGCTCGTTCAATTATTCTTTCAGCAGAGCTCTGATCTAATTCAACAATTTCAGGAATTAGTAATCCTTGGCGCTTTATTTCCCCTTGTTTTATGGCTTTCTTCATATTTTCATAGACTAGACGCTCATGAGCTGCATGTTGATCAACAATTATTATTCCTTTTTCAGTCTGGGCTATAATATAAGTTTCATGTAATTGTGCCCTGGCAACACCTAATGGCCAATCTTCAGAGACTTCGTTCTTTTCTTCTTCAGAAATATGCTTTACCGAAGGGGCCATTTCTAGATTAGTAAGCTGATCAATAGGATCATGTAATATTTCTGTAATTCTTTGTTTTTCCATAAATCCCGGTTTAGTTGGATAGGACGTTCTCTTATTCCATGTATCGTAATCAAAGGTACTATTTTTTGGTTGCATTAGTCCTAAAGCTTGATTGCTAATAGTCGTTGAGGCCCGATGTCCGGCTTCTGCCAATGCATTCTTAAGTGCACTAACGATCAAGCCTCGTACTAAACCTGAATCCCTAAAGCGAACTTCAGTTTTCGCTGGATGGACGTTTATATCGATGCTTTCTGGTGGTATATTTAGAAACAGTGCTAATAATGGGTGCCGATTATGAGCTAAGAAATCTCTGTAAGCACCCCTTACAGCGCCAAAAAGTAATTTATCTTTAACTGGTCGATCATTAACAAATAAGAATTGTAATGAAGCGTTCCCGCGGTTAAGGGTTGGTAGGCCAATATGCCCAGTTAGAAATAAATCTTCTCGATTGGCATCAATTTCCAAAGCGTTGGCAGCAAAGTCATTTCCCATAATTTTGTCAAGACGATCTAAACGGGAAATTTTTATATCGTTCTGTGATGAGTAAAGTTTTAGCATTGTTCGATTTTCATCGCTAACAGTAAAAGTTATTTGTGGATGGGCCATAGCGAGTCGTTTTATGGCGCTAAGAATGTGAGAATTTTCTGTCTTTTGCGTTTTCAGAAATTTAAGCCGTGCCGGAGTAGCGTAAAAGAGATCTCTTACCTCAATTTTTGTGCCCTTAGTTAGGGCTGCTGGCGCAGGTTCTGATGTCTTACCCCCTTTGACCGAGATCATCCAAGCATTATTTTCGTTTCTTAATCGGCTGGTAATCCTCATTCTGCTTACAGAGCCGATAGAGGGTAAGGCTTCGCCTCTGAACCCTAGAGTTTGTATATTTTCTAAATTATCATTAGGTAACTTAGAGGTGGCATGACGTTTAATGGCGAGAGAGAGGTCATTTGAACTCATGCCCTGACCATCATCAATTATAGATATAAATGTTTTTCCGCCGTCTCTAATTTTTATGTCTATTTTTTTTGCATTTGCATCAATACTGTTTTCGATTAATTCCTTGATAACGGAGGCTGGTCTTTCAACAACTTCTCCAGCGGCAATTCTGTTAATAGTAGTTGTCTGGAGGATACGTATGCTCATTAATCTTTTCCAGATGCAAGATATTCTTTTGCCATTATTTTACCTTGTTCCACGGCGGGTTGATCAAAAGCATTAAGCTCTAATAGATCGGCAGCAATAATTGTTTCTAACATAAAATGCATGAGTAAAGATCCCATGGTTCTCTCATCCAGGGAAGCTATTTTAATGATTCTTGTTGGGCAGTTATTTTTAATTAGGGCGGTCGCTGTTGCACGTTGCTCCGCAGCCATCAGATCACCCATCCGCCTTCCAGCAATAAAATTAAGTTCAGGGTCAGTTGCGATGTCGACTGGGATCAGCCCCCCCTTATTCCTTTGATTGGCGACAAGGAGTGTTATCAGTTTATTTTTAGGTCCATCTAGATAGAGTTGAAGTTGACTATGTTGATCAACAACGCCTAGCGCTCGCACGGGAGTTGTTCCTTCTCCATTTTTTCCTAGGCTTTCAGCCCAAAGTTGTTGGAACCATGAGCCAAAACAATTGAGACGATCTACATACGCCATTAAGACTGTAGTATGAATATTATTTTCCTTAGCAAGGGCAACATTTAATATTGCGCCTAATGCAGGAGGGCACTCGTTAACGTTATCGGCAATAGCCATTTGCCTTATAACTTGGGCAGCACCTTTTCTTATTTCGTAACCGTCCACCCCGGCGATAAGAGTTGGTAAAAGACTGGGAACAGCTAAAACTGAGTATCTTCCAACTATAGCAGGGTCGTAATCAATAACTTCAATCTTCCATTCTTCGGCCAGTCTTCTAAGTGGTCGATCTCCGGGTTCGGTAATAACAAGGAAATGATCTACCATTTTTAACTCGGTTTCTTCTCTAAATTTTTGTGATCTAAATACATCTAGGCAGTATAAGAATTGGGTCAAAGTTTCAGCGGTGCTGCCCGATTTTGAAATAACAATGAACCCTGTTCTTTCAGGTGTAATTTGTTGAAATAAAAGTCCAAAGCTATCAGGGTCGATATTGTCCATAAAATTTAAAGTAGGCCTTGTAGTGGGTGAGGGAATTGATAATTCATATAGTGTTTGGCCACCTAAGCTTGATCCTCCAGTACCTAATATTATAACGTTGTCGAAATTTTCGCAGAAACGTTCTGCAATTGGTTCAATAGCCTTGAGGTCTGTTGTTTTTTCTGGCAACTTGAGAAGAGGTATTAATCCATCATTATACCGTTCCTTTAAAGAGGCCAATGCTTTATTGCCTATGTCCAGATAAGTCTGAAATTTGTTTTTATCTAAAGCTACAATTCCAGCGCTTATATCTTGATTGTAATAGTTTTGTGACAATTTAGTATTCCTAAAAGAATTGTATTGCCATGTGAATAAAGATCTCCCCTTGGGAAAATCTAAGGAGCATGTTGCCGCAAAATAATTAGCGGAAGACGTCTTGAAATATAGCTTTCTGTTTGCGCGTAATCACAGGGATATCCCCCTTGTTGAGTGGCGCTCCCAACGCTTGGTTTCTGCGAATACGTTTTGTTTCTTTGGCTGGGTCAATGACTGTGCCAAATTTATGTGGGCTTTGCCAAAATGCAATTTTATCTGTTAAACTTTTACTTTCTGTTATCAGGATACTTGTCTCTTCTTCAATCTTTGTTCGAATTGAGGGGTCGGCTTGAGTTGCTCCGGTCAATTGAAGAACGGTTAGTTCTCCGCGGCTTAGATTGGATAAGTCTTTTTTCGTAAAGTTTTGTTGATGAGTTTTAAATTTACTGGCACCTAAGGCTTGAATTGCTCGGTCTCTTGGATTGACGGATTGTGGGCGTTCGGATCCAGGTTTTGGTGGTTTCAGTTGATAATCAGGTGGGAGGCTTAATGGCGCGCGCTGGAAAACAGCAAATTCATCAGGACCTTCTTTGGTTTGACCCATCACTTGTTTTGTTTTTTCGCAACCACTTAG
>CAZXGI010000009.1:42983-46562 GCA_964639965.1 uncultured Rhodospirillaceae bacterium | reverse complement strand
AAATTGGATAAAATATTGACTTCATAATCAGCCTCAAGGATTATATTAAAATATTGTGTGTAGCAACCTAGCCTAATTTTGTTTCTGAGAAAATAGCGAATCGACAAGTAATAATATAGCACCAATTGTTATGCAGCTATCTGCGAAATTAAACGCAGGCCAATGATATTCGTTTATGTGAAAGTCAAGAAAATCTATAACGGCTCCGTATATGTACCTATCAATCACATTGCCAAGAGCTCCACCTATTATTAAACCTAAACCAACCGCTAGTTTCTTGGTCTCTGCTTTGGAAAGTAACCGTATCAAGAAAATTACAATAGCAATGGCCAATAATGAAAATATTAATGCATTGATATCACCATCGTTGTTAAATAACCCAAAACTTATTCCATTGTTCCATGCTAATACTACATTAAAATACTCGTTAAAGTAGATGGTACGAACCGGCTGCATTATTTTTCCAACTATCCACCATTTGGTGAATTGATCAATTAGAATTACAATGGTTACTATAATATACCCTAATCGGTTTAATTTGGAGAATAACAATTAAATGCTCCTATGACATTAGGCAACGCGTTAGCTTGACATAGATATGTCAAATCCATCTGCGGCGTCGGCGCAGCGGCTACATACTTCTGGATGGTTTGAAATTGAACCAACTTCTTTTAAGAACTTATAACAGCGAATACACTTTGATCCTTCAGCTATATTCGATAGCACAGCAACGCCTTCTACGTCTTTAAGTTTAAACGCACCTTTGGGGGCGGGTCCTTCCTGCAGCTTTGCTTCAGAGGTGATTGTAATTTCTGCTAAATCTAAACCAGCCATAGTTTGAATATATTCTGTTGTTGCATATACTGTGGGTGAAGACTGTAGGCTGGATCCTATTCGTTTTTCCGCGCGTTCAATTTCAAGTGCTCCTGTTACAACGCGACGGATTTCACGGATTTTTGACCATTTCTTAGCTAACGCACTATTTTCCCAAATGCCGGGGATTTCGGGAAATGTTTTCAAATGAATACTGTCAGTTTCAGATGGGAAGCGCGCTAACCAGGCCTCTTCAGCTGTAAAACAAATAAAAGGTGCTAGCCAGGCTGTTAAACAGTTAAATAGCTGATCAAGAACAGTTCGTGTCGCCCGTCTTTGTGCAGAGTTTGGGCGGTCGCAATAGAGTGTGTCTTTTCTAATGTCAAAATAAAACGAAGATAAATCAATGGTGCAGAAATTATGAAGTTCGGTGAATAAAGAATGGAAATCGTATTTATCACACGATTTTCTAACCAATTCGTTCAACTCAAATAAACGGTGTAATGTCCAGCGATCGAGCTCAGGCATTTCGTCGTAACTCAGTTTTTCTGAGTTATCAAATCCGTCTAAGTTACCAAGTAGGAACCGCAACGTATTGCGAAGGCGACGATAGATTTCGCTGTGATATTTTACGATTTCTTTGCCAATTCTAAGGTCGTCTGAATAATCTGACCCTACGACCCAAAGACGAAGGATATCGGCACCATGTCGCTCAATTACTTCTTGGGGAGATGTTATATTACCTAATGATTTAGACATTTTTTGCCCATCTTCAGCCATGACAAACCCGTGAGTTAGAATGCTTTCATAGGGGGCACGCCCTCGTGTGCCGCAACTCTCTAAAAGTGAAGAATGGAACCACCCTCGATGTTGATCTGAGCCTTCTAGGTACAGCGAAGCTGGCCAGGCTAAATCTTCGCGTTTTTCTAGAACGAATGAGTGGCTAGAACCTGAGTCAAACCATACGTCCAAGATGTCAGTTATTTGCTCATATTCTTCCGTTTTATACGTGGAACCTAAAAATCTCGATGGATCAGAGTTAAACCAAGCATCTGCTCCCTCAGTTTCAACTGCGTCAATAATTCTACCCAATACATCTTGGTCGCGCAGTATCTCACCGCTTTCTTTATTTACAAAAACTGTAATAGGCACCCCCCAAGCTCGTTGCCTCGAGACACACCAGTCTGGACGGGTTTCAATCATTCCTTGCAGTCGCTTCTGACCCGTTGCCGGATAGAAAGTTGTATCTGCAATTGCTTTGAGGGCTTTTTCTCTCAAATTATTGCTCTCCATTGAAATAAACCATTGAGGAGTGTTGCGAAAAATTAGTGGGGCTTTTGAGCGCCATGAATGTGGATAAGAATGTGTTATTTTACCGTTTGATAGCAAGGCTCCAACATTTATTAGGTTTTTTATAACTACATCGTCTGCTTTAAAAACATGGACACCAGAAAAAATAGGTACATCCTTGTAATATAAACCATCTCCACCAACGGTATTAGGTACGGCAATGTCATTAGCAACACTAAGTTCCCAGTCGTCCGACCCGTGTCCAGGAGCTATGTGCACAAAACCAGATCCCGTATCCATTTCGACAAAATCAGCTGCCAGCAAGGGTATGTCGAAGTCATATCCTTGACTTTTAAATGGATGTTCGCATATCGTACCAGCAAGATCGCTGCCCATGAATGTTTCGATAACAATATAGTCGGAAATACCAGATTCATCTGCAACCTGTTTGATCAGCGCTTCAGCTACAACCAGCTCATCACCCACTTTAGATATCGAATTATCATTAATTCTTGTGATTTTAATTTTGTTATATTTGTTTTTAGCGCTATAGGCGATAGCCCGGTTACCGGGAATTGTCCAAGGTGTGGTGGTCCAGATGACTATATCTGCTTCTTTTATTTTTTTTGAAGGTGATGAATCTTTAACTTTAAAACGGACGAAGATGGTGTTTGATTCATGGTCTAGATATTCAACCTCTGCCTCCGCTAAGGCTGTTTTCTCAACTACAGACCACATAACAGGCTTGGCACCTCTATAAAGGCTACCATTCATCAGAAATTTTCCAAGTTCACGCACAATCTGTGCTTCAGCTTGATAAGTCATTGTTGAGTATGGGTTTTCCCAGTCACCTTCAATACCAAGTCGTTTAAATTCTTGTCGTTGAACATTAATCCAATGATCGGCAAATTCCCGGCATTCTTGTCGGAATTCGGATATAGGAATATCATCTTTGTTTTTGCCTTTTTTGCGATATTTTTCTTCAATCTTCCATTCAATTGGAAGACCATGGCAATCCCAGCCCGGCACATAGTTAGCGTCTTTGCCTAACATCTGTTGTGTGCGCACAACGACGTCTTTTAAAATTTTATTTAATGCATGTCCAATATGTAAATTCCCATTTGCATATGGCGGTCCGTCATGGAGTATAAATTTCTCGCGATCTTTAGAAATTTCTCTAAGTTTTCTATAAAGGTTGATTTTTTCCCAACGCTGCAATAATTCTGGCTCGCGTTTGTTTAAACCAGCTTTCATTTTAAACTTGGTCTTTGGCAGATAAACAGTATTCTTATAGTCTATGCTCATGAAAATTACTCTTCAGTCTTATTTACTAGTTAAAATAGTTTTTGAAATAGATATGTCCTTTTTAATTTGCGTCGTTAAACTTTCAACCCCATCAAATTTCACTTCTGAGCGTATAAAATCGATTAATTTCACCCTTAAATTTGCGCCATATATATTTTTGTCAAAGTCAAA
>CAZXGI010000009.1:35586-42883 GCA_964639965.1 uncultured Rhodospirillaceae bacterium | reverse complement strand
ACAAGAACTTGGTCAACAAATTCATCAGCTGTTTTATTTGCAAAATCTTTATCAAATTGGATAACTACAAGAAAATCCACTCCCAGAATTTCAATTAGACGTACTTTCATATCAAATGGTGTTAATCGGAAAAGTGATTTATCTCTATCGAATATTTCTCGTGGATGAGGCTCAAAAGTCAAAACACCCCACGGCAATCCCTTGTCATGGGCATATATACCTGCCTGGTTAATAACCTTGCAATGTCCTTTATGCATTCCATCAAAATTACCAATGGCAATTGAGCTATTTTGGAATGTTTTTGGTAATTCGATATAATGTTTATATATATGCATTGCGTTCGGAAACTGCCTATGGAGGGCTTTGTGGTCAAGAATAATCTATTATAATAAGTATTTTGTTATTAAATTTTAATAAATTTGTACTCCTAACAATCTGTTGGCTGTGGATTAAAGGTATTGTAATGGCAATTTATCGCTTATTTGTTTATATAAGGCAAAGCTTTATCTTAATGGCACCTAGTTATAAAGCTATTGGTGATCTTAATGATTTGGAAATAAGTCTTTGTGTGCAAGAACCCGATTCTGTTGATTAGGAAGTTATGAATTCTGATAACTTATTAATTGAAAAAGCGATTGAGAATTACCAATTAGGTGATTTAACACGGGCGGCTGTAATTTGTCGTGAACTAGTTAAAGTCAACTCAAATGATTTTGAGGCGCTTCATTTGCTTGGTATTATCCTTCATAAAGTAGGCCTTAATAGGCAAGCTGCAGAAGCTCTTAAGCAAGCGCTGGTGGTTGGTGGACCGCAGGTGGGGATTTTACATAATTATGGACTGGTTTTGAGTGCAAAAGGGGAGTTTGAAGCGGCGGCCGTAGCTTTCCGACAGGCATTGAAATCAGCGCCAAACCAGACTGATAGTTGGTATAATCTTGGAGAAGTGGAACTCCTAGGACACGAATTTTCCAATGCTGTTAGGGCTTTTGAGAAAGTTCTAGAACAAGATCCTGATAGTCTTGGGGCCAAAATCAACCTGAGTATTGCTTTAAGAAAAATGGATTGCCCTTTGGAGGCACGTGATAATTTGCTGAAGATCATCAGCATGGACCCAAAGAATATAGCTGCACAGAATAATATCGGAATTGTGGAGACCGACTTAGAAAATTTTTCTGAAGCAAAAATCGCATTTCAGACTGCGTTAAGCTTGGAACCGGATTATGCTGATGCACATTTTAATCTTGGAAATGTTTATTGGATTGAGATGAATTATCAGGTTGCAGCTGAGTGTTATCAAAAAGCATTGGAACTGGAGAATGGTAATCAGGCGGCTCTTTATCATTTAGCACTATGCATGCAAAAATTGAAGAAATATGAAAAGGCATTAGAACTTATAGATAACTTGGTTGCTAATTGCAGCAAGAATTTTGAAGAAAAAGCCCAATTTTTGAATGCACGAGCAAATATTTATCGTGATCTTGGAAGTATTAATGATGCCCTTAGCGATATTGAAATAGCGCTCTCTATATCTCCGAAAGATTCTAAGTTATTGGGAAATAAAGCGTTAACGCTTTTACATGGTGGGCATTTTGAAGATGCTATAGCCACTTACAAACTAGCAGTATTGGCAAATCCTGAAGATGAAGCCATACAATCCCATCTTGCTCAGGCTCACTTATTAGGAGGATATTTTAAAGAGGGTTGGCAGGAATTTGAGATTCGTTTGAATTCAAAAACAATGGTCAAGAAGAGCAAAAAAATGCCAGGTGTTATTTGGCAACGACAGAATTTAGCGGGTAAACACATCTTGATCTGGTGTGAACAAGGTTTAGGCGACACAATTCAATTCTTGCGATTTGTATCGTTGGTCGCTGATAAAGCGAGGCAAACGACACTTGTATGCCCCGATCGTTTGAAGCTACTACTGAAAAGTTTTGATGATTCAATAGCTATCTTAGGGCAAAGTGATTCTAATATTGATGCAGATTATAATGTACCACTGATGAGTTTACCACATTTGCTAGAGATTGAATCAATATTTGATCCTGGGCCTTATTTGTCTGCTGATAATAAGCTCATCACCGAGTGGGGTACGATCCTAGGGCATAAAAAAAAGCCTAGGATAGGTATTGCTTGGCAGGGCAATCCGACATATGAAATGGATCATCACCGCTCAATTCCGCTATCGTATCTGCGCCCATTATTTTCAAGTGTGAATTATGAATTCATCAGTTTGCAACAAGGGTTTGGCTGCGAGCAGGCTGACGAATTTTCAAAAAATATAACCATATTTCGGGAAGACATCGATAAGTTTGGTGCGTTTATAGATACCGCGGCGATTATACAAAATCTTGATCTTGTAATTACTAGTGATACCGCAATTGCGCATTTAGCTGGGGCACTTGGTGGGTCTGTTTGGGTTTTATTACCAAAAACACCCGACTGGCGGTGGTTGGTGAATCGAGATGACTGTCCGTGGTACACGAATATGCGTTTGTTTCGGCAGAAAGTAGCTGGAGGTTGGGAGAATGTAATTGATCAGGTCGCAGAATCCCTAACTGAAGAGAATTTTGATTTGTGACCTTTTACGACTAATAATATACCACTACAAATCATGCTTGCACCTACTATATGATAAAGATGGAGTTGTTCATTTAGGAATGTTATGGAAAGTGCTGCACCAAAGACCGGGATCAAGTTAACAAAAATTGCTGAACGATTAACGCCAACAATAGAAACCGCGGAATTCCATAAATACGTAGGAATTAGAGAGGTTATAATAGCAAGAATAAGAACCCACATAATGGTGAGCCAATTTGTTGGCATTGCCATGTAGGTAAGGCTCTCATAAATGTAGAACGGGAGTAATCCGAGACTGCCAGTAAAGAAAACCGCAAACATCACCATTGTAAGGTTTAGGTTTTTGGGGATTGTTCTCAATGTGTTGGCATAAGAGCCATAACCAACGATGGCAATTAACATTATCAGATCGCCCGAATTGAATTCTAAAGATTGGAGAACTATTAGATTTGCGCGTGATATCATTACTATAATACCTATTGTTCCAGCAACTATTCCTAGGGTTTGGATTGTTGTTAGCTTATCTCGAAAAATTATCCAGGCGATAGCTGCTGTGGTCAACGGTTGTCCAGCATTGACGAGTGATACATTAATGGCTGTTGTATAATTGATGGAAAGCATAGAAAGCGCACTGGATCCTACCATGAATATTCCCCATAGCGCATAAAGGTTTCCAGGTTTTAATTAAAGTTATGCCTTCTTCCCTTATTCTTGGGATTACCCACGGAGCTAGACATAGAGTTGGTATAAACCAGCGCCAAAATGAAAGGCCAACTGGTGGAGTTAGCTCGAAAATCCCTCGACCGATCACTATCCCAATAGACCACGCAAGTACAGTTCCAGTAGCCATTAAGTAGGCTAAACCTGTACTAAATTTTGGAGGGTGTTCTTGTTCTATCAAATAATAATATTTCCCAAGGTCGTGTGGATTTTTTTAAAGAATAGGTTGTTGCAGGCCAAATTTAATAGCCTCAAGAAAAAAATTTTCATGGGCTTTTATCGCAGATACAGTATCAAATATAGTTCTTTCAGCCTCACGGATACGTTTCTCAGCTAAATTCTGAGCATCTCTGTCAGATCCATATTTAACGGCTATTTTGACATACTCTTCCGGAGTTTCAGCAATCAGTTTGTGTATGCCCATTTGACGATAAAGACCTAGTGTGAGACGTCCACGAAGAAATGTACTTGGCAAGGTTACCACAATTTTCCCGATTGCAAATGCTTCATAACTTGTATTGCCACCGCTAAAGTTTGGTGTGTCAAGTATTACGTTTGCAAGAGAAATAACCTGAAGAAAATCTGAACCACTTAAACGCGGTAAAAAATTAATGCGGGCAGTGACATCTGGTATTTTCTCAATAAAGCGAGCCCTTAATTTAACACCCCACTCCCTATGTTGTCCTTCAAGCAAAATAATTTCACCGTTGGGATCTGCTCGCAATATATCACCTAAAATGTTGTCAAAGTCCGGATGAAACTTAAACAAGCTTTGGGGACAGACATAGAGGTTAGCATTTTCATTGAATTTGAAGTCGTTTCGAGATTTTTTTACATTTGGTATAAAAGGCTTAGCGTAATCTGTGGAGAAACATTTTAGACGCAATAGCTTCTCCGTATAGTGAGTATCGCTTGATCTGATTTCAGTTGTTTCACTTGATATGAAATAATCAATTGTTGGAATTCCAGTGCTTACAGGATGACCCCAGGTAACACATTGAATGGAAGCTAAACGTGAAAAACTAAGAAAATAAGAGAGCGGTTCCATTCCTATATCAGGATAATATAGTATATCGAGTTCTGCATTCGAAATTTTAGAACGCATATCGGTAAGCGTTGGATCCGGAAAAAATATTCCATCGACCTTATTTGCGAATTGTTCAGTCACTTGATCTTTTTTGCGTTTATTTAGTCCTGGACAAAAAATATATAACTTGAATTTTTTTCTATTTAATCCAGAAATTAAAGCATGATTGAGTTTGAAGATTGTATGGCTCCCAAGATGTGCTGAAATAAATCCAATCCTAATTTTCTTGTTTTTGCGTTGTCGACTAATATGGGGCGCTACATAATTTAATTCTGGACAAGTATTCAAATAACAGGTCGCGATTTTATTTTGAATATCGCGATCATCATATCCGTAATAAGCAGAAATAAAATTTGTCATACCAATCTCGGTGATTGGATTTGACAGCTGTAACTTCATATTGAGGAGAGAGTCAATTAGGGTTAATTGTCGGTTTCTGGCTTCTTTTATTTGTTTTGTACTTTCTGGAATTGTTGGTAACGCAAGCGCATTGACAAATCTAAGTCCTGCGTTATTTGGATTATATTGAATTGCGGATTCGAGAACGTTAATTGCTTTTTTATAGTCACCTCTTCGGAGCAAAGCACGTCCAAAATTGCTAGAAACAGTGCTGTTATCTGGTGCAAGTTTATGGGCAAATTCAAAATGTTTAATTGCTTTTTGTGATTGACCCAGGCTAATTAAGGTGTTTCCAAAATTATTTAGTGCTTCTATATCGTTAGGTGAAATATATAGTGCTCGCTCAAGCAATTTTGAAGCATCTTCAAAATTTTGGCGATCCATATAAATTGCGCTTTGGTTAACTAAGGCTGTCAAATTATCGGGTCTCTCTTTAAGGACTTTATTATATAATTCTAGGGCCTTTTTTGTATTGCCAGCTAGTTGCTGCTTAATAGCAGAATCTAGAAATTTTTCAGTAGTGGAATTCATGCTTTAGATCAGCTATTTATTGGAGAAATTAATTGACGGTATTATAGCATTCTTGATCAGATTACCAAATATGCTATCGTATTAGAATTGGCATCATGTTGAATATTACCTCCTTTGAACAATTATGTGAAACTGTGGAAGAACATGGTAACACATTGCCAAAAGACAATTTAAATACATGGGTTGAATATTTTCCTAAGGTTCATTTTAATTGTCACCCACCGTTAAATTTATTGTCTAATCCTGATGCCAATTTATTTGTGAATTCTTCGATACCTCATTTATATGATTTGGCGCACAAAACCGGACCAGTAGGTTTGGCGTCTTTAACAGATGTATGTGTGGCAACTCCGCATGCACTGTTGTTTGATGGACTTCACCGCTTAATTGCTGAGAGTTATCATAACCAAGAGATGGTGAGAATCCCTATGCGTGAAGTGCAGACCATGCTATCGACTGGTCTCCTTGAAGGTGAAGCCACGCATAAAATAAATAGGCCAGCGATTCTTTTGCTGGGCCCATGGTCTTGGATTTATCATCATTGGATAATTGAGGATTTATCCAGATTATGGATTTTAGATTATTTTCCTGAATTAAAAGACTATCCAATCGTAGTGCCCGGAGAATTATCAAATTTTCAACGGGCTTCGTTAGATGCTTTGGGTGTGCATGAGGATAAGTTTCTTCATTATGACGGATCAAACTGGTTATTTGAACGCCTTTATGTACCGACCTTTTTAGCCCCAGGGGGTCACTCTAATCGGCAGATGGACTGGATTAGAAAAAAATTATTTACAGCGTATAATATTAAGAAAAAAAAATCAGGCGAGCGCCGCTTATACGTCTCAAGAGGAGATGTAGGAACTCGCAATATTTGCAATGAGAGAGAAGTTGTCGATTTTCTGAAATCTTATAATTTTGAAGTTGTTATGCCAGGTGAGTTGTCACTGAAAGGACAGCTCAATTTATTTAACGAAGCTGAGATTATTTGCGGTCCTGGTGGGTCAGGACTGACTAATCACATTTTTGCTCCCAAGCAGTCTACTCTTGTCGAGATTCAGCCTGACAGTTATATAAATCGTGCACATTGGTATTCTTCAAATTTACGCAAACAAAATTATATTTTTGTTATTGGCCAAAATGAGACAGAGCGCCATGATTATTCCGTTCAATTACCGAAACTTGAATTGGCAATTGAAATGGCTATTGGCAAACTGTCTTCATGAGCAAGGGCTAGATTTATAATCGTGTTTGTTAGCGGTTCATCATTTAGTGATCGGTATTATGTGTGGCACCGCACTAAAAAATTTAATTCATTACACTTTTCAAGGCTTCAACATCAACCAAAAAATAACGTTCAAATTTGTCTATAACAGATCTATCTCGTGTATGTTTTGACCGCTCCTCCGTTGTTTGATGTCTTTCATAAGTTAAATCTTTTTTTGATTTTCCAGTTTTCCAATGACGATGTTCAACGGTGATATCATCAATGTAATGATCGCGACCAATGGTTTTAGCTAGCATCCATATCCATGCATCGGTGAAGAAGTGTTCGAAGAATGGAAATTGCAAATAACCTAGGGTTTCAATCCATTTGCGGCTGAGGATAGGGAAGGTGCAAAAATTTTCTGACTCCCATTTATCGTTAAACCATAAGCAGAATATATTATCTGGAAACTTGGTAATTTCGTCGTCAAGTCTTGTGTCCCAACCGTAAGTAATAAAAATCTGATCATCATTTGACGTTAGAAAGACATCTGCTTTCGATTGCTCAAATAATATATTAGCTGCTTTCGGAACTCCAATCGAAGGACCTAGTGTTATTGAAATTGGGCTATAAATGAATTTTTTCTGGAGGTCTAATATATTGGATTCGTAGTCCTTAAGATCTGGGTCATCGTTGTCAACATACAATAATATTTCAATACGCTTAGGATGTGTTGCTGTAATTAAAGCACTCTCAACAAATTCTTTTATACG
>CAZXGI010000009.1:0-35486 GCA_964639965.1 uncultured Rhodospirillaceae bacterium | reverse complement strand
ACAATATCATTAATGGGTAAGGCTTTTCTTATCCAGACCAAGGAAATGCAACCTAAGATTTTATTATTTAGTTTTATTGGCACTGCGACGGCATTCAAACCATCGTCAAAGTCAGATCTAAGTGGGTTTTCTCCCCCACCATATGAAGGTTCCCGAGTAGCATAGCCGTTCTGACGAATTTCGTTCAAATCTTTAGAAAATTTTTTTTCATCATGAATTAATTTATTGGCTAGATTTCGCGTGGTCTTTAATCTGGATAATATTGTTTTACGTTCATTCTTATTACAAAAAGCAAGATAGGCGCGCCCAACGGCCGAGAGGGGTATATTAATTTTATGTCCAATACTATCTCTATTAAGAAGAAAGGGGGTTAATGAGCGGCTCGTTTCCTTTAGTTCCATAAATAAGCCACTTGAGTTAAGTATGGCTAAATCTGATGGCCAAGAAGCTTTCCGGCAGAGCATGTCAAGATGAGGTGCGGTTATCTCTGCCAATCTATCGTTATGGTCAAGACCCTCTATCATTCGTTCGATTTTAAAACTATTGCGGTATAGGCCGTCTTCTAGGCCTCGACGTACCCAGCCTGCACCTTCTAGCGTTCTCAATATTCGCAAAATAGTTGGCCGTGGTAAAAGTGATGCTTGGAATATATCGTTTAGCGTTGCCGGCCCTTTTTTTTGTAAAATTTGCATTATGTTTAGACCTCGTTCCAATGCTCGGATGGTCTTCGGTTGCGATTTATTGGCTCTTGCCATTTGACTTTGGGGCCTTTCTTGTTTTCAATGTTAGGACTTTAAAGCAATTTGGCTTACATAAAAAGTTTCAATGCAATTTTCTTTAAATTTGGAGATATATGGGGTTAAATATGTATTTGAGAAATTCCTGGTATGTTGGCGCTTTTTCGCATGAAGTAACCAGAGAGCCTTTCCAACGTTTTATGTTAGATGAGCCTCTTGTTTTTTATCGAACAGAGGCTGGAGCACCCGTTGTTCTGCATGACCGATGCATCCATCGTTTTGCCCCATTGTCGGCAGGGTGTCTTGAGGGGGATAACATTGTTTGTGGCTATCACGGGTTTACGTTTTCTCCGAACGGTGCCTGTGTTGCCATACCAGGGGTCAAACGAACTCCAAGTAAAGTAGGAGTAAAAAGTTATCCTGTTATAGAAAAATGGGGGTGGATTTGGGTTTGGATGGGTGATGAAGATAATGCGGATGAAACGAGAATCCCTGATTTTCATTATTTGGATGATGCGGAATGGTCAGGTAAAGGTGAACTCCTAAATCTAAAGTGTTCCTATAACCTAGTTTATGAAAACTTGCTTGATTTAACACATGCTAAATTTGTTCATAAAACAACCCTGGCGACAGATGACGTTACAGAATTTCCCATGACGATTGAGGAGATTGACGGTGCCATAGTAGTAAGGCGTGAGATGTTTGGTATTAAATCCTCGCCACTATTTACCCGAGCAGGGAGTTTTACTGAACCCGTCGACCATCGTCAGCATACTATATTCACTCCACCTTGTTATATTTCGATTAATACCACGGTTAAGTCGGCTGAAGGTTCCTCGGAGGATAAAATAGCTGATATTCGAATATTGAACTCTTTAACGCCCGAAACCTCTAAAACGACAAATTATTTTTGGGCTCTTGTGAGGAGTTTTGCTTTAGACGATGCAGAAATGGAAACGTTTCTGCATGAGGCTAATACATATGCTTTTTCTGAGGATAAAGCAATTATTGAAAAGCAACAAAAGATGTGGGATACGGTTCCAAATTCTAATCCTGTACCATTTCCTCATGATAAGGCTGTTATAGCATCTAGTCGGTTAATGGAAAGGCTTATGATTGAAGACCAATTAACTAAATCAGACGCAGCTGAATAAGTTGTATTTTCTTATAGTCGGTTTTTAATTTGGGGACTATCTGCCGAGTATCTTTGAGCCCGGAAAATCCAGTTAACATCGCCGTGAAGAGGAAATTCAGTCCAGATATCTGATATAAATTCCCAAACGACATCTCCATCAGGTGTCACCTCAAAGATACAACCTTTACTGCCTTCACAAATTAGAGTGTTACCAGTATCTAGTCTCTGCATGCCGCTAATATGTGGGCTGAAAAAACTCTGGGCTGGCTTCCCACGATATTCCCAAGCAATTTTCTTCGTTTTAGGTTCAAACTCAACAATCCGAGAGAAATTAATATCTTTCCCAT
Organism: uncultured Rhodospirillaceae bacterium; assembly: GCA_964639965.1. Lineage (GTDB taxonomy): Bacteria > Pseudomonadota > Alphaproteobacteria > Rhodospirillales > UBA2165 > TMED23. Next base: position 33,267 of record CAZXGI010000009.1, on the reverse strand, counting down.
GCCATCCATTCGCAAAAACAAGTATGTTACCGTTATCTAATAAATGTGAATCGTGTTGATGGCCAAGATCTTGCTCATGGAACTCCCATTTTATTTCACTTGTTTGCCGATCAACAATTATTAGAAGGTTGAGTGTTCGGTAGCTGACCATTATGTCACCATTTGGAAGTGGTGCACAGGTATTGGCATGTGCCCATTCGTGGCGTTTGCATAGAGGACAAATTGAGTACTTATTCAAATCGAGATTTGAAGAATGCCATTCCCAAACGATGTTCCCACCATTATCAATTTCGCGAAGAACATCTTCAAATATACTCTTGCCATCATTTTCGTATTCAGTACCTACACGACCACCTCTTATTTGTTCTGCAATTTTTTCGTCAAGTTTGTTCCAGGCTATGTAGACTGTATTCCCATTTGGTAAACGTCTAGCATCATGGTGCTGATTTTCATCGTGATGCTCCCATACGATTTCACCGTTCCAATCATATTCTCTTAACCAACCGGATTTTCCAGCTGGAAGATCAGGCCCCTTTTCTGTCAGTTCAGTTATAAAAAGATTACCATTTGGAAGTAAAGTTGAGAGGTTATTGCCACCACTTTGTAGTTTCCACTGATGAACTACCTTACCATCCATATTTATAAGATAGGCCCGATCATGTTTTATTGGGGCAAATAAGGTAAATCCAGGTGTTGCCCTTTTTCTATCATGAAAGGTTATACCAAATTTATTGAATAGCATAGTTTGCTCCTTTTATCAGGGATTATACAACTATGGCCCAATAATGAAAATAAGCCGTTCCAATTATTAGGGAAAATAAACTAAGGGGACAAAACGCAAGTTTTGCCCCCTTAAATTTCAAATAAATTATCGGAATCAAATTTAACTAACTGTTTTATTTTATATTGCGATACCCGTCTGGCGCCAAGTCGAGGTACCTTTGCAGTCAGGGCAAACGCGCTCGCCTATGTGGCTGGATTGAAATTCATCCATACACATTAAGCATTTACGGCGTTTAGCTACCAATTTATCCGATTGTGGTTTTTTGTTCATTTCCGAACGTGATGCCATGGAATTCTCTCCATTCATTTATATTTTGTTTATACGTATTGTATATTCCTCCCCAGGTAGGCTGCATCATCGTGGAAAACGAGCTTATTTTTGCTCAAAAGTATTAAAATTCCTTGCCACGTCAACCCGGACTGGGATTTAACGGACATGTTATAAGCGATTTTGAACAAAATACCTATGTAAATTTTGCATGCCTCCTATGAATAATATGGTGCTCTTATAGTAACCCATTATAAAGAAAACATTTTTTTCATAATTTTTTTTTATTTTTCTTATGAAAAATTGTAGAAATTTAAGAAGAAATTTTGAGTTTGAGTAATTTTTGTTTAAGAATATGTTGATTTTGATTCTAATTTAAGCTTGTGTGCCGCTAATATAGATTGGGTTATTTGAAAAGAGGGTATGTTGGATTTCCAAAAATCTTACAGAGGGAAATTGTCGAATTTTATTTTAGTTGACATCGCTCAAGAACCCTCAATTTATTGAATTAGATACAAAGAATATGGATGTTGAAGAAACTTTGAAGTTGGCAATCGAGTATCACAATGCCAATGAAATTGAAAAAGCCGACATACTTTACAATAAAATCCTTGAGCAGAGTGTTGATCATCCGGATGCTAACCATTTATCTGGTCTTATAAGTTTATCATTTGGCAACATTGAAGATGCTATTAGAAAAATTCAGAAGGCTATTAACGTTCTCCCAAAACAAGCTATCTATTATAATAGCCTTGGCAATGCATTCAAATATAGTGATAGAACTGAACAAGCTGAATGTGCTTATTTGACGGCTCTGGAAATTGATCCCCGGTTACATGAAGCTCATCACAATCTTGGTAAAATCCTCGAAAATAAGGGACACCTTGAGAATGCAGAATACCATTTGTATGAAGCCGTTCAACTAGCCCCTTCTTCCTGTGAAAGTAATTTCTCTCTGGGTCGTATTTTGATGAAATTAGAGAAATTTGTTGAAGCAGTGAATTTCTTTGAGAAAGCACAAAGAATAGAACCAGGGAATGCTGTTATTCTTAATGGCCTAGCTTTTGCTCTTGAAAAAGCAGGGAGGTTAGATGATGCTATCAAATTTTATGAACGATCCATAAAACTAGAACCAAATGAGTTAGCTACGCTTAGTAATTTAGGACATGCTCTCCACGCTTGTGGGCGCGCCCGGGAAGCCCTAGTTTATCTTAAGAAATGCGTCAAAATAGATCCGGAAAACCAACTCAATTGGGACCGATATTTATTTGCTTTAATTTTTAGTGAGACCAGTGATCGAGAAGTAATTTTTAATGAAAATAGAAGATGGGCGGCAGGCTTAGAAAACAAGATTAGTCCGTCAGTAGATTTTAGTAATTTTTCTCTTAACCCTAATAAGAAGATTAAAATTGGATATTATTCAAAAGAGTTTTATTCACATGTTACCAGTTTCTTCTTTGAAACTTTATTGAGATATCATAATCGTGATTTGTTTGAGATTTACTGTTACTCCGATTGTGTTGCTCCGGATGAGGTGACAGCAGAATTTGAACAACGTTCCGACTTTTGGCGGACAGTTGCCGGATTGGAACCTCATCAAATAGCGGAGCAAATTAGATCTGATCATATAGACCTATTTGTTGGAACAACTAACTTTTTGCCAAGTAATCGCATTGTATCGGCTCACGAGCCAGCTCCGATAATTGTTTCATATATGAACCAAGTTTCATCGACCGGACTTTCAAATGTTGATTATTTAATTACTGATCACGATATTTCCCCAGTTGAGACCGCAGATCATTTTTTTGTTGAAGACCTCATAAGGTTGAGTAATTTTATTTGTTATTTTCCACCTAATTTGGAGGTTGAGGTTAAGCCTGCTCCAGCAATTAAAAATGGTTATGTTACATTTGGATGCTTCAATAATTTAGCCAAATTAAACCAAACGGTTATATCAACTTGGTCAGAAATACTTCTTTCTCTCCCAAATTCCAGAATCATGCTGGTAGCTGGAGGTTTTCATGACAAGACTATGCGAGCTCGATTTCTTAAATTATTTGCAGATTGTGGGATTAACCAGGAGAGAATTGAAATTATTTCAACTATTCTAGGTAGAGAGAAATATTTAGAGCAATATAATTTAATTGATATTGCCCTCGATCCATTTCCGTTTACAGGTGGCACGGTTACAGATGAAGCTATTTATATGAGTGTTCCGATGGTGACCCTAGGGGGTAATTTTGAAATGGGTAGGATGGGTCTAAGTAAATTATCTAGCCTTAATTTGTATCATTTAATAGCACAGAATACCGAAGATTATTGTCGTATAGCCATTCAGTTAGCAAGTGATATTGGTCAAATTCAGGAACACAAAACTCAAATTCGCCCGCATGCGCTTGAGACGATCTTTAATGGAGCGGAACACGTTAAAGAATTGGAACAAGCATTCCGCAAGATATGGCAAAGGTATTGCAACAGGAATAGTTAAATTCAGGCAAAATTCATTTACGATGGAAATTTGTCTAAGTTAATTATAAGGAGGATGAAATTTTACTGCTAAAGTAATTTGTTGAGCAAGAATTAAGATGTTTCCAAAAGCTATTAAACGTTTTCAGATCGGTATAAAATAAATGATTTGGTGTTATCGAGTAATAGGCATATTAATTAAAGAAGAATCGTTAACTTAGTTTTCAAGATTTTGAAGGAGTGGAACGATACCTGATTATAATTTTGGCCGGAAGAAATTAGTATTTGAATTTGCTAGAATTCTTGAGAGCTCAATAGAAAAGAACGAGCACATCCTTGGTTTTTCTTCTGAGTGTTTAGAAAAAGAATTTTTCCACGAGGCCGAGAATGCACTCCTTTACTACCTTAAACAAAAAAAGACATCTGTAGTTGGTCATATAGGTTTATCAATATTATATAATCTACTTCATCAGTATGTTTTGGCTATTAGGCACGTTGAGACTGCCAGAATGCTAGTCGATATTTCTCAGGATTCAATTGAAGAGGTTTATTTAAATGATCTTAAATTGTTCCATTTAAGTTGCCAGAAAAAATATCGAGAAGATCAAATAAAGGAGCAAGAAGTTTTAGAGGTAGATTCGAAGCGATCGGATTATGAGCGAGCATTAAGGCAAATAATTGAGGCCAAGAGCCGGCAGGAAAAATTAAACGCAGAAATGCAAGCGTTAAAGATCCATAATAGCATGCACAGTGACGATTGGGGCCGGGATTATTTTCGAGACAGGCCTTATTCTGAGAAAAAATACCTATTTCCGGAGAAATCTCATCGTGATAGGCCTGGAGAATTTGAGAAGTATTATCTAAGAAATTTGGTGCCAGAAGAGCCATTTATAACCAAAGATACAGAAATTTTGGCTTTTGGTAGTTGTTTTGCAACCAATATTACCGAATACTTAAGAGCGAAACAATATTCTATTAACACCAATCATAAAACGGGTAACGTTAACCGTGTCTGGCTCTCCGATGGAATGGTTAACACCTATACTCTCCTGCAACAATTTGAATGGGCCTTTGAAGGCAAAGAATTTTCTGAACCACTTTGGTCTGATGGCGAAAATAAAATTCTGGAATATGCAACTGAGGTTAAGGAGGCAACAAGGCGTGTTTTTATGCGCAGTGAAGTTTTTATTATTACACTTGGTTTGTCAGAAGTCTGGTATAATAAGATATCTGATGAAGTCTTGATGCGTCTCATTCCGAGAAAGCATTTTGACAGGGAGATCTATGATTTTAGAGTCGTAAATGTCGATGAAAATCTAATTAATCTAGAAAAAATTTATCAAAGTATCCGGAGGATTAAGAAAGAGGCAACAATCATTTTTACTCTTTCACCTATTCCTATGCACAGGACATTTCGGCCAATTCCATGCGTTTCCGCTGATTCAGTTTCAAAGTCTATTCTTCGAGTGGCCGTAGATGAACTTATGCGCCGTCATATTGAAGACCCAGATTTATACTATTTTCCATCATTTGAAATTGTGAAATATTATTTTATAGATCCTTATGAGTTGGATAATGCTCATATAACTGAAGAAGCCCATGATTTTATAATGGGGAAATTTGCCCATTATTTTTTAAAATAATCTAAGGTCTGGGTTGTGGTGCTTTAAGAATCGGTTTTATCATTATTAATGGTGCCCCCCGCCAGAATCGAACTGGCACTTCCTTGCGGAAACGGGATTTTGAATCCCGCGCGTCTACCAATTCCGCCAGAGGGGCAACCCTTCCTTTCTTACAATGAAAAATTAAAGGGTACAATAAAAGTTTGTTTTTTTGGTTTCTTAGCAGGTGGGTTGGTTAATCTTGGGCGAGATAAATTATTAGGAAATAAATTGAAACTGCTAAAATTCTGAAAAATCATTAAAATGGCGGTGTTCATCAATGTATTTACCAACGACCACATTAGCATCGTCAATGTTTTCTCTAACTTTCTTATATAAAGATTTTAAATTTTCATAAGTATCAGCAGGACTTTTATTAGAAAGGAAGTTTAGCAAACTTTTGAATAATTTAAGATCATCATCATTTGCCCACAACTTATCTGCAACTTCTTCAGCATAATCAAAAAAACCAAGTTGCATTGCGCAAATTGACAAGACTTGGGCTTGTCTTATACTCAATTCGAACGTGTTTTCTTGATCAAATGGATCTTTAAAGAATATTGCATCGGCTTGGATTATTCGTTCTCTGGTTTTGGTAGTTCTTTTATTGAATCTTTTGGTTGACCTAAAATGGGATTCATTAAAACCATAGAACGAAAAACCAATTTCACGAAGAAGAAGCTCAACGTCAGAAAATAATTTTTGGCCTTGATATAGTTCACAAAAAGAGACTTCACAGATTACGGCAACAGTATTCTTTCGCAATGTTCCAATGGCACCTTGTAAGATCTCATATTCAGTACCTTGAGTGTCGAGTTTTATAATCTCGCCCCATTTGATCTCTTTATCTTCTCTCTGCGCTAAAATTTCATCAAGAGACATGGTTTTCATAGCTTCTTTACCAACTAATTTCCATTTTTCCATTTTGTATCTTTCTACAAAGATTGGATTAGATGGCAGCAATGAATGATTTGTCGGAACTGAATGTAGGTTTAAATCTCTTGTCTCTCTTTTGTGGCCAAGTGCGATAGGTAGGAGTTCGGTAACCGCCCAATTTTGATTATAATTTGGCGAATTAATCAAATCATTGTAACCGGTTTTATCAGGCTCAAAACCCATAACTGCGGTTAATTTGCGTAAATTGTCCATAACAGGATGAAACCCACCCCTGGCACCTATGTCGATAAACCCTAATGGATTTCTGTATAAAGTTTTAATAGCTGAGACTTGGCTATATTGATTGTATAAATCTTCTAACGGCTTTTGCATTATAGATTTTATATTTCCAACTAGTATACGGACGTTCTAATCCTTTTTGATGTTTTTCCAGCCCTGAAGGAAGCCCCTTGTTTAATATAATCAATTGCGATAGCCCTTCTAAATCTTGTTTTACTATTATTTGCTCCAGACTCGTGAATGAATAGGCTGTGAATGAAAGCAACACTACCAGCTTTCATATCTATTGCAAATCGTTGGCAACCTTGAGGAACCTCACATTCAAATTTTCGCTCATTGAAATGATCAATCAATTGTTTCCCCTTCGCGGCGCCAGGTGTTTCAATAATATTGAGTAATCCATGTAAATGAGATTTAGAATATCCTACCAGGCCGCCGTTCTTCTGGTCAGAATCATCAATGGCAACCCAAGCGGTTATATATGAGTCGGTTGGGTTGGCTTGCAAATAATAATTATCCTGATGTCGATTTAGACCGACATAACCGGGAGGCTTAAAGTAGAATATGTCTTGGACAACATCAACTAATCCTGCAGTCAATATTTCCGAGGTTTTAATAATTCTTTTGTTGCGGACTAAATTGAAATATTTTTCTGACTGTCTCTCCATATGTAAACAGGGTGCAAATGTGTCTAATCCATCAGATCTTGAATATGCAAATTCTTGAGCAGAGGCTTTTAATTTTTCAATTTCCTTATTCGAGATAACATTCGTTAGTACTATTATTCCATTTTCTTTAAATGAATTTGTAAAGTCAGCTTTTGCATGGTTATCATTCAACATCTGAGCGTCGTTGTATTTAATATTAACCAATTTATGTTCGCTTTATCCGAGTCAATAATTTTTTCCTAAAACAAAAATTTAAACTGGATTATATATTAGTTTGGGAGAAAAAAATAGATCTTGTTTAATTGTAACAGACACAATCTTTTTATTTTAAACGACAAAATTGTGAAATTGGGGTTTTTGACGATTTTAGTTCTCTGGGTCATAATTGACTTTTTTGTCAACAAAAGCTGGGTTTTATTTGCAACGCAAAGCTTGGCCGTTTGCTAAAATAATAAGAACCGATTAGTAAGGATACTGTTATTGGGAAAACACTATGTTAAATAGATTATATGATTGGACTTTAAACCTAGCTGGACATAAATATGCTCTTCTAGCCCTAGCTTTAATATCATTAATAGAAAGCTCAATTTTCCCAATACCTCCCGATATTTTGTTAATACCGATAATTCTGGCGATGCGAGAACGCGCCTGGTTTGCGGCCGGAATTTGCACAGTTGCGTCGGTGATCGGCGGCATATTAGGCTATGGGATTGGTTTTTTCATGTACGAACAAATAGGTAAACCAGTATTAGAGTTTTACCATTATATTGGAAGGTTCTCTGAATTTCAGGCCACATATAATCAATGGGGCGCTTGGTCAGTGTTTTTTGCGGGTATTACACCATTTCCATATAAAGTAATTACTATACTTAGCGGTGCAACGGGCTTAAACATGTCTGTTTTCATAGTTGCTTCAATTTTGGCCAGGGGTTTGCGTTTTTTTATTATAGCAGCTTTACTATGGAAGTACGGTGCCCGTATACGTGAATTTATTGAGCGCTATCTTGGCTTATTGTTTATTTTGTTTGTCGTTTTATTATTGGGTAGTTTTGTTTTAGTCAAATTTCTGATTTAATTTGTAACCATAATGATTGAAAATGTTGATAAGCTGATATTAAGATTAATATTGCTCGTGGGTGTTTGTGTTTTAGTGATCGTATTTATGGCTCAATCAATCTATCAACTTGAGCCCTGTATATTGTGCAAGTTTCAGCGCATACCATATTTTGCGGCAATACTATTCGCCGGTATGGCTCTCCATATTAAAAAGGCCGACCAAGCTGGAACGCTTAAAGTCATTGGGTTTGTTTTTATTATCAGTGCAATTTTGGCTTTTTATCATAATGGTGTTGAACAGCATTGGTGGAGTACAGTAACTAGTTGCGGTGAAACTAATAAATTTCCACAAAGTTTTGAAAATTTCCAAAATCAGTTGATGACCAAATTACCAAAAAGATGTGATGAGATTGACTGGACGTTATTCGGATGGTCAATGACTATTTACAATATGCTATTATCAATGACCCTTGGAGTTGTATGTTTTTCAGGTGGTTTATTTTATAAAATGTTCCAACAAAATCTGAAACAGGAGAATTAGGGATTCATGTCTCGGACAAAGAAAAATTATAGCCGGCTGCTTGGAGAGCCAAGAGCAGAAGAGTTGATAAACCGAATTATTCGGGTTGACCACGCTGGTGAATATGGAGCCAAAAGAATTTATGATGGTCAATTGGCAATACTTGGCAAATCAGATGTAGGCGATGAATTGCGTGAAATGGCAATGGCTGAGGAGCGTCATCTTGAAACTTTTAAAAAAATGATTGTTGAGCGACGGGTACGTCCTACAGCATTGATGCCCATATGGCAAATTGCAGGATTTGTGCTCGGCGCTGGGACGGCGTTGCTAGGTCGGGAGGCTGCAATGGCCTGCACGGTTGCAATTGAAGAAGTAATTGAAGAACATTACGCTGACCAATCCGCTCAATTGGATACATTGCAAGGAAAGGAAGCTGAACCAGAATTAAAACGAATTATTGATGAATTCAGGGTTGAAGAAATCGAACATCGAGATATTGCTCTAGACAACAATGCTGAACAGGTGCCCGGTTATCCGTTACTAACATCGGCAATCAAAACTGGATCTCGATTGGCTATTTGGTTATCTGAGCGAGTTTAAATGTTCCGTTCCCCCCTAAAATCCGACCCCTCGCTGATACTGGGTTTTTTTTGGATGAGTGGCACCGTGATTTCTTTTATAGGCATGGCGATTGCGGGTCGAGAATTGTCTGATACCTTAGATACCTTTCAAATATTAACTTTTAGAAGTTTGGTAGCCTTGGCCATCACCGTTATAGTTATTATACAGGTTGGCTGGCACGTCACTAGAACAGAACATATTTATAAACATTTGTTTCGTAATTTATTTCATTTTGGAGGGCAGTTCGGCTGGTTTCTAGGTGTCTCCTTGTTGCCGTTAGCTACCGTTTTTGCTTTAGAATATGTTACACCTGTTTGGACAGCTCTCCTTGCTGTTATTTTTTTGGGTGAACGCATGCACCATGCGCGGGTGTTAGTAATTTGTTTTGGGATATTTGGTGTAATAATTATCCTTAAGCCAGGCCTGAATATTATAGATCCTGCGGCTTTTGTAGTGATAGGTGCCGCATTTTGTTATGCCGTATCATATATTTCAACGAAATTGATGACCGAAACCGAACGTCCCCTAACCATACTGTTTTATATGAATCTCATCCAATTTCCGCTCGGATTACTGTTTGCCTCGTTTAATTGGGTTATGCCGACTATTCCAGATATTAAATGGATCCTACTCGTTGGCGTTGGTGGTTTCTTTTCACACTACTGTTTAACTCGGGCGCTTCAAGTTGCCGATACGTTGACGGTGATCCCAATAGACTTTATGCGGCTGCCCATAATCGCAATTATTGGGTATTTCCTCTACAACGAAACACTTGAGGTAACGTTATTATTTGGAGCCCTAATAATTTTCTTGGGTAATTACTATAATATCCGCTATGAAAACGTCCTGAGAAAATCAATTTGAATCGTGTCTACAAAGGCCCTTCTCTTGTCTAGATTATTTTAGAACATTAATTGTCCTTGTTGATGCCTTTTCTATACTTTGGAGGACCATGTCTCTTGTGAGAAGTTCCGGTAAAGCGTCTCCCGATATACTTCCCGGTCCGTAAACCGCATTAAATGGTATGCCAAAACGATTAAATTTTTTTAGGTAATTTAGAATCTTTTTATCTGGTTTTGTCCAATCGCCTTGCATAGCAATAATTTTGCTACTGCTAATTAGGTCTCTAAATTCTTTTCGTCTAAGCACCGTAATTTTATTTACTTTGCACGTAATGCACCACTCTGCAGTTATGTCAACAAAGATTATCTTACCTTTTCTGACAAGCTCCGGGATAGTTTCTGGGGTAAAATCTTGCCAGTGTACCTTATTTTGTTTTTTCTCATGAAGTTTAGTTGGAGCCATATTATAAGGCACCCAAAATGCTCCTATGATGCTTACAATAATAATTAATGTGGTTGGGAGGCGATAATATCCTTTTTTCAGTATTCGTATCATAAAGCTGAGGCCAATGAGAATAAGTAGTGCAGAGATAATTAACACTACTTTTAAGCTTATTTGGATCGCTAGGATTGACAATAACCAGGCAGCTGTAGCAACCAATGTAACTCCTAGTATTCTCTTAATTGTAACCATCCAGATACCCGGTTTTGGCAGCTTATTTGCAAAACCTGGAAAAATAGTAATTATTAAATAAGGTAATGCCATGCCGATTCCTAGAGCCAGAAAGACCGTGATTATTTCAAAAATATTGCCAGCTAATGCAAAACCAACTGCAGTACCTAGAAAGGGTGCTGAACATGGAGTTGCTAATATTGTGGCAAAAGAACCAGTTATAAAATTATAACCAAAACTATGATTTGTTTTTTTATGATTGGGTGCATTGTTAAGAAAATCACCTAGCCAGCTTGGAAGCCCTAGTTCATACATACCCCACAAGTTGTATGCAAAAAATACAACAATAATACTCAATCCAACAATAAACCAAGGATGTTGAAATTGAATGCCCCAGCCAACGGCAGAGCCTAATAACTTTATGCTAATTAGACAAAACCCGATTATTAAGAATGAAAAAATTATACCGAGAGCAGAAGCGATGAAACTTAGTCTTATTGTCTGACGACTCGACCGGCCATGTGACACCACACTTAGAATTTTCAAGGAAATGACCGGGAGTACGCAAGGCATTAGATTTAAGATTAATCCACCTAAAAGTGCGAATGCAATGATAAGGGTAAACGAAAGATTTTCAGGTTCAATTTTTGGAGGGGTTTCCGATAATGTGATTTTTAAGTGGCGTTCAGCAGAGCGAATACCGTCTGTTAGTGTCAATCTTAAAGTGGAAGCGAGAGATTTGGCATTTTCTTCTTCTGTAACCGCCACCACGAAAGTTGCAGTTGACTTATCTTTATTAAGTGTGACTTTTGGTGTCCCAAAAATAATTAGTTCTGGGCCTTCTATAAAAAGCTCCGGGTTTTCAAAGGGAATACCACTCTTTGTTTCTATGGCCATCAGAACTTTACGAGTATTTTGTTCAGATTCGATAAATGAATTAATTATTGTTGCACTTTGGATCTGCAGTTTATGGGCTTTTCCATCACCCGGAATTTTGGCCATATACTGATTTATCAAGTGCTGATTCTCTGGCAAAAGGCTATTGGCTGGATCGGTAGGAATATTGAGTGAAAGTTTAGCTTTATATGGAATACATACCTCATTGCAGGTTAGGTAATCAAGTTGTGCTCGAATCCTCAACTCTTGATTTTGGTTAACAACAGTCGCAGTAATCGGAAATACCACTTCATTCTTATATCCAATGGTTTGTACTCCCGAAACCGAGAACCGGGTAGGAATAGGCCATCCAAAGTTTACTTTTTTTAGATTCTCAGATTCTTTCCAGTTGAGATTTGGAGGGAACCCTGCGTCACCAGGTGACCGCCAGTATATTTTCCAACCTTTTCTTAATTTAAATTGTAGCCCTAAATCAATATTTTTATCATCGCCAATGGAATGTTTGGCAGAAATTAGCCGAACGGATGTTTGTTCTGTCTTGATCCAAGGTGATGCACCCTGGGCCGCGTCACTAGTTTTTTCAACTAGAGCTAGTAATCCCATATGTACGATTATGTACAATAGAATTGATGACAGAACCTTTTTAAGGCTAGTAAAAGAAATTTTCATTTAACTACTAATTTATATTCTAGGGACGTCTAACCTATTCTGTTAATTTATGCAGGTAAATGATGATTAAAGAAATATATAAGGATTTGTTTTTCAAGCTTTGAACAAATTAACAAAAATGTGGTAGTATCCAAGATTATTACTCTTGGAAATTTGGAAAATATAAATAGTTTTAGAAAAAATATGATGGTTGAAAAAGCTGAAAATGGATCTGACTTTTATTTTACCGGGCAACTTTTAATTGCTATGCCTGGAATGCGAGATGAACAATTTTATAAAACAGTGATTTATATATGTGCTCATACCGATGATGGGGCAATGGGACTCGTCCTTAATCAAGTGATCAAGGGACTTTCTTTTCCTAACCTTCTTGAACAGTTAGGAATTGAACAGGATGTTATTGGCCGTTCAGTTCCAATACATTTTGGTGGTCCCGTTGAGGCTGGTCGAGGCTTTGTATTGCACTCGGATGAATACCAGCAAGATGCAACTTTGGAAGTTGATGGCGGTATTTCATTAACAGCGACAGTTGATGTTTTGAGGGAAATTGCCAGAGGAAGGGGCCCAAAACAGAGTTTATTAGCTTTGGGTTATGCTGGCTGGGGTCCGGGCCAACTCGATGATGAAATACGTGCGAATGGTTGGTTGCAAGCACCAGCAGATACGGAGCTTATTTTTGGTAATGACCAGACAACCAAGTGGGAACGTTCAATTGAGAAAATTGGTATTGACCCGCGCATGTTATCCGATGAGGTGGGTCACGCATAATCTAAATTATAGTGTGTTTATTTTAGCTTAATCTTCTCTTTATTAAGTCAATTTCTTCGACATTTTGAACTGGGCCAATGGCAGAAAATGTCAGTTCGCTTTTCAGTATACGGTTTGTTATTCTTTTAATATCTATGATATTGACCTTATCAATTTTTGATATGATTTCTTCAATTGGTACAATGCGATCAAAAATTTGTATTTGCCGGGCAATTTGTTCACTTCGGGATGCAGTGCTTTCAAGAGCCATCAAAGTTGATGCTTTTAATTGGGAACGAGCTCGGGCTAATTCATTATTGCCAATTGTTTCCGTTAGAAGCCTAAGTTCGGTGCAAATTAATGGTATTAGTTCGTTTATCTCTTTTTTACCAGTGCCAGCATAAATACCAAAAATTCCTCCATCTTCAAAGCTAGATGAAAAACTATAAATACTATAAACAAGACCACGTTTTTCACGAGCTTCTTGGAACAAACGGGATGACATTCCTCCACCTAGCAAAGTTGATAAGACCAAAATTGGGTAATAATCTGGATCCTTATAGGATACCCCATTTAATCCCATCACAACATGTATTTGCTCAAGATTGCGGATTTCTCTGAAGTCACCGCCCCGATACCTAATACGCTTATCGATAGGGGCAAGTTTACTGGGAAGATTACAAAAAGCTTTTTCCACACGTTCAACTAAAAAATTATGTTCGACGTTACCTGCTGCAGAGATGACTATCCTTGATGCAGAGTATTCGTCTTTCATGTAATTAACTAGGGTATCACGTTTTATATCTTTAATAAGACTAGCTTTCCCTAATATGGGTCGACCGATAGCTTGGTTTGGGTATGCGGCTTCTTGGAAATGATCAAAAATTATGTCATCTGGTGTATCTTGTGACTGATGTATTTCCTGGATCACGACTTCGCGTTCGCGTTCTAATTCATCTTGTTTGATAATAGAATTTTGCAGAATATCAGAGATTATGTCGATTGCGAGATCCACATCTTCCTTTAGAATTTTTGCATAATAAGCGGTATTCTCACGAGAAGTGTAGGCATTTAGTTGACCACCGACTGCTTCAATTTCTTCGGCTATGGAAAAAGCAGTCCGTTCCTTTGTTCCCTTAAAAGCGAGATGTTCTATTAGGTGGGAAATACCATTTAGTTTAGGTTTTTCATGGCGTGTCCCGACCGCTATCCAAGCTCCGATAGAGACTGTTTCGACATTGCTCATGTAATCGCTTGTTATTCGCAGCCCATTTGTAAGTGTAGTAACCTTAACGTTCATTGTTTTTAAATTTTGCTTCTGGCAACAATATAGTCGCGTATCTGATTGATATCATTTGGCAACACATCAAACCGTTCATCTCGCTCAAAAAGATTTGTGAGATGCGGGGGCAGATTGGGTGTAATTCCTGTTGCTTCTTCAACAACCAAAGGAAATTTAGCTGGATGAGCCGTAGCTAAAGTTACCATGGCTTTATCAGGTTCAGTATGTCCTTTTTGGCCTCCGACAAAGCCGATAATGCTATGAGGATCTAGGAGTTCCCCAGTTGTTTTATAAAGGTTGGCAATAGCAGAACTTACTTCAGACTTGCTAACGCGATATCCATCAAATAATTGACGCATTTCTGACCAGCATTTCTGACCAAAATCGACAGTCTGATTATTACGTAAATCCTCAAGCACTGATGCGACCGTTGCACCATTCCGGTCATAGTAATCAAATAAAAGACGCTCAAAGTTGCTCGAAATTTGTATATCCATACTAGGGCTGGATGTTGGAATAACCGAGGTCATTGACATAGTTCCTTTTGTATTCTTAGCTGAGAAAAATCTTGTAAGTATGTCATTCTCGTTAGAACCAATTATTAACTTTTCGATGGGCAGACCCATTTTTTTAGCTACATAGCCCGCATAAACGTTTCCAAAATTGCCTGTTGGTACGGTATATATGAATTTCTGGTCCGGTGCGCCAAGTGATAAAGCTGTCCAAAAGTAATAAACAATCTGGGCCATAATACGCGCCCAGTTTATAGAATTTATGGCAGAAAGGTTATGAGTATCGCGAAATTTTTCATCTGCGAATAGTGCTTTTACAATATCCTGGCAATCATCAAATGTCCCATCTAGGGCAATATTGAATACATTTTCCGATTTAATTGTGGTCATTTGCCGTCGTTGAACTTCGGATACGCGGTCTTTAGGGTGAAGAATAAATATTTCAATGGTGTCACGATCTTTGCAAGCATCAATTGCAGCTGAGCCAGTGTCTCCAGAAGTTGCCCCTATAATTGTTGCCTTTTGGCCCCGTTTTGTAAGAAAATAATTAAAAAGCCTTCCAACGAGTTGTAAAGGGTAATCTTTGAACGCGAGGGTTGGTCCGTGAAATAATTCAGCAACCCACTGATTATTACCAATCTGTTTGATAGGGGCTATCGCTTGATGATTAAATTCCGCATAGGCTTCTTCAATCATTGTTTTGAATAGGTTCTTGGGAATTGAATTTCCTATAAAAGGAAGCATTATTCTTGTAGCCAATTCGGTATAACTTAAACCATTAAAGTCTCTTATTTCATTTTTTGAGAAATGAGGCCAAACATTGGGAACGTAAAGACCGCCGTCGCTGCTTAAGCCTCGTAATAATACATCTTCGAATTCTAATCCAGGGGTTCCTGATCGAGTGCTTATATATTTCAAAATATTCTCCAAATTAGGTGAGGCTGCTACACTAATTGCAGATTATACTCCAATAGCTAGCCTCGCAAGTCAGGTGCAGATGCCATTAGGCCAGATATCTACGCGTAAGATGTTGTTTAAATTTTGATGTATCTAATGCTTGGCCGGTTGCTTGCTTTATTAAATCTGGTGTTTCGTAAAGTGATCCAAAATCATGAATATTAGCTGTAAGCCACTTATAAAGTGGCCTAAAGTTACCTTGGGAAATGGCCGGTACAATATCCGGGTCCGATTTAACAGCTGAATTAAATAATTGGGCCGCTGTCATAGCACCAAGGGTATAACTTGGGAAATACCCCCACGCACCGTCAAACCAATGAATATCTTGCATACACCCGGTTTCATGATTTATTGGTTTAAGGTTGAAAAAATAAGACATCCCTTCATTCCAAGCGTTTGGTAAATCGTTGAGCGTCATTTCGTCAGCAATTAATGCCTGCTCAATATTATACCGTAAGATGATATGAGCGGGATAGGTTACTTCATCTGCATCAACCCGGATTAACCCCGGTTTTACTGCAGTACAAACCTTATAGAGGTTATCTACGTTCCATTCCAAACCCTTTTTATCAAATATTTGTTTCATTATTGGGGTTGCATAAGTAAGAAATTCCTTTGAGCGGCAAACCTGCATTTCAATGAGCAAAGATTGACTTTCATGTATATCCATGCCACGGGCTTTACCAACGGGTTGGTGTCTCCATTTCTTCGGTAAATTTTTTTCATATAATGCATGTCCAGTTTCATGAAGAATTCCCATCAAGCCAGATATAAAATCATCTTTATTGTAACGTGTCGTAATTCTTAAATCTTCGGGTGTGCCACCTGAAAAAGGATGTAGGCTGACATCCAACCTTCCTTGATCGGAGTTGAAGCCAAGTTTTTCCATAAATAATTTGCCCAACGCTTGTTGTTGTTCCACGGGAAATGGACCATCTGGAATAATTGGTTGTTTAGCTATTGCTTGTTTTTCTAGCACCCTTTGAATGAAATCTGGAAGAAATTGCTCAATATCACTAAAAAACGGATCTACTGTTGCTTGTCTTAACCCTGGGGTAAATTCATCCATTAATGCTTCATAAGGAGAACAATTAAGCACTTCAGATTTTGATTTAGCGGACTCTTTTACTAGCCGAAGTACTTCAGATAACGTTGGTTTGATTCCTTCGTAATCTGATTCAGATCGTGCGGTTCGCCATTTTATTTCGCATTTAATTGAGGCTTTAGATAAAGCCTCAATTAAATCTCCCGTTACAGAGGTTGCATGTATCCACATATGCCGCATTTCTCGAAGATTAGCCGCCTGCCACTTATTTAAATTATTATTTTCCTCGGCTTCATCCAAAAGGTCAGAGGTTTCATTGTTAATGATAATTTCGTGGCAGACCACTCTAAGTGTTGCTATTTGTTCGCTTCGCGTGGATGCGGCAGCATCGCTTTTTGGCATCATTGTAGCGGCATCCCATTGAAGCATTTCTGAAGCTTCTTGAAGGATTAGAAGCCGTTGAAAATATTTCTCTAGTTTTTTATAAGCAGTTATCGATGTCATATAAAATAAAATGGGTCTTAGAAGATATAAGTAATACTCCGGTCAACTATGAAAATTACGAATATTAGAAAAAGGTGTAATATTGAGAATCTAAACATTGCACGGGGGGCATCGAACCCATCAGTTTTTAAAACTACGTATGCGTGGCGAATAAACCATATACCAAGAAGCCCAATTACTGCAGCTGCGGGAATAGAGATAAGATCCGTAAATACAGGACCGAGTGTTATCGGTAACAGCAGTATAGTATACACGAGCATTTGTCTTTTAGTTTCTGGAACGCCAGAGACTGCTGGCATCATTGGCACGCCAGCTTTTTCATAGTCCCCAGAACGATATAATGCTAAAGCCCACGAATGTGGGGGTGTCCACATGAAAATTATTGTAAAAAGGAAGATCGAGTCTAGTGAAATATCACCAGTTACAGCTGCCCACCCAATCACGGGAGGAAGAGCTCCTGAACCTCCGCCAATGACAATATTCTGGGGTGTTCGCCGTTTAAGCCAAACTGTGTAAATAATGACGTAGTAAATAATAGTACTGGCAAGCAAGATAGCTGAAATTAAATTTACCCATACTGCCATAGTGCCAACGGAAGATATTGAAAGCACAATACCAAACCAGAGTGCATTTATTGGCTGCAATCGGCCGGCGGGGATTGGGCGGTTTTTTGTTCGCTCCATAATGCTATCTATATCCCGGTCGTACCACATGTTGATCGCGCCAGAAGCTCCGGCTCCAACCCCGATACATATTATAGCTATCAGGTAGTTCATTATAGGTATAGTTCCGGGAGCCATAACCATACCGACAATCGCAGTAAACAACACCAACGACATCACGCGTGGCTTCAATAGGATGGCATAGTCAAGAAACCCAGGATTAACTTCAACCGGGATTGCGTCCGTGTCACTTTTTTTGTGTGCAGCTAATTCTGTTGTATTTGTATATTGCTCAATCATAATGCAAGTTTGATACTTTTTTAAGTTCCTATAGCTAAGTTTGCAGAAAATTTGTTATTCAAACCGATATTTTGACCTAGATTGCCCTAACAAGGCTTTTAATGCGATATAAATAAACAAAACACCACCAATAATTGCAATTCCCCCACCAAAATCCCTTATTCTTGCAGCTGAAATTGCGATTAAACTATCCATATCTATTGATGTACCCATGACCTTACGGGAAGCACCCATGCCGCCAGCGACAAACATACCAATGATAAAGAGAAGTTGCCCCGATGCATAAAGAATTATCTGACAGGCTATCAACTTGCTAGCGATTATCCCTCTGTTTAACATAGGTAAAAAAATCTTATAAAACAAACCAACAAAAGCTAGATTTATTCCTCCAATTACTCCGTGATAATGGGCTGGCGTGCGGGTATCTGTTCCGTCAACAAAACCACCTAGAATGCCGCCAAGGGTAAAAACAATTATTGAGGTCCAAAGGCTTAGCATAGCCGGATCTTGCCATTTGAAGTTAGATAACTGCTTCCCAATAGTAGGGATTAGGATGATAAAGAAAATCAATACCGGAGGCCCTAAGGTTTTTTGGAGATGAGTAAACGCTCCAGCTTGGGTTTCATCCGTCACGTCCCATATTAAATAAAAACTTAATCCTATAAGGCTCGTTAAAACTAACCAAAAAGTTGCAACCTTGAACGGAAGGTTAGATTTAATTTGATCCGATAAATAGGACCAGCTTACTAATAACAAAATGACATTCAGACATTGAAGGATATGTCCTCCACCCCATATCAAACTCTCATTGTAATCGTAATTTACTGGCTCACCGCTGAGCTGAGCTGCTGCAACAATAAAGGCTATAATCGATATAATATAAATAATACCAGGTCCTTTTAAATTTGGGCCTATGTATTGCTTCTTGAAAACTGGAAAGATGCTAAGAAGCACTCCAGAAGCGAGTATTATTAAGCCAGAGTAATATAAGGGATCAATTATAATAGGTATGTAATTATTGAGGGTTGGTTCGCCGCGATCAAGCAGAGCAGGGATCAATAGTAAAATCGTGCCTATGATTGCGAAAAAAAGTCCAACTTTATCGAGAAGTTTACTATCTTCGATGCTGCCTATCTGGACTAAACAACCAAGGATCGCTAGAAACCAAACTACAAAAGACAGAACAACATGTGCTACTAGACCTTTATGGAAAAAAGCTGCAGGCCAAGGAACAGAATTTTCCATTCCTGGGATACGCGAGAGTACTAGTAGTATGGCAAATAAACCTGCCAATGCTAGGGATGCGATAGCAAGTAGCGACCATCCCCTCAATAGAGTTTTACGTGAATCAGAGATATTTTCCAGAGTCATGCTATCAGCTGATATAGGTTAGGCAGTTTTAATTGGGTACAATTGATAAAGCATTAAATAAACAACTATCCCCGAAATTGAAACATACATCCAAATTGGCCAAGTCCATCTGGCTATTTTTTTATGGGCTGCCAATTTTTTTTTAAAAGCCCGAATAACGGTTATAGCAATCAAAGGTACGATAGTTATTGCAAGAAATACATGACTTATCAGCAGAATGTAGTAAAAAATTCGGATGCCCCCTTCTCCTTGAAAAACAAAAATGGGAACATAAAAACGATGGATGACGTAACTAATTAAGAACAAACTCGATATGATTAAAGCTACAATCATGCAAATCTGGTGGGCTTCACGATTACCCCCCTTTATAAAAATAAAACCTCCTATCAAAAAACAGGCAGCTATAGTGTTGAGAATAGCATTTAGATGAGGGAGAAAAGAAATACTTAACATTTTTAACTTACCTTTTTTGTTAGCATCGGAAATCATACAGTTGGATTCTTGTCGCATGATCTCCCTTGTTTCTGTATATTTATATTTAGATGGTTATTTTTCTCTTTATAATGTTGGGTCCAGAGTTATATTGGTCTTTGGCTGGAAGAATTTTGTCTGTTAAATCGCTATTTATCACCGCTGGTTCGTAACAACAAGTTGCTTCCTAAGAAATTAAAATAAATTATACTTAAACCAAAAAGTATCAAATATATAGTAAGATCATAAGAATGGGTAAAGTAGATATTTGATAGGCCGTAAAAATTCCTAAATACTCGAAAACAAATGATTGAATGAGCTTTTCAAACTTATTCATTGGTTGTGCCTGGTTCACAAAAATTATTTTTTTGAGATTGCAGTTGAGCTTCATTTTGTAAATAACTTTGGGCTATTATAATATGAAAATCCGAGTTCTTAAATTTTCTTTCGTAGTATGTATTTTCTTAATTATGCCCAACTTTTTTTCAGAATTATACGCTAGAGATCATGGCCATGGGCATAATTTTGGGCATAGAGGAGGTCCGCCAATGAGAATGCATACTGTGGTTAAGATATCACCACTATGCCTAATTCCAGCGTCGGTTTCACTAAAATTTAGACCAAAAGCGCGCGTATCATTTGAAAAGAATTCAATAAATATTAGATCAAATGGAATTCCAAATCATAAAGTTGGGAAGTTCCCAAACTGTGGAAACCCACATACCATCTTAGAACAAGATCATAAGTTCAGGCTAGAGCGCAATCCTAAATTTTCAAGTAAAATTAATTCGCTGAAGAATGGATGGGCGTTTGGAGTGGCTGTTAATGGCATACCTTGGGAGCCATTAGCTGCGGAATATTATCAAGGCAACAGAAATTCGGATTGGCGCTATGATGCTCTCTCTGGAGCTGTTTCTCTCGGTGTTGACGAAAACCAAGCCCATGTCCAGCCTGATGGTAAATATCATTATCATGGTTTACCATGGGGGTTGATGAAAAAATTAAACATAAGTTCAAAGAGACATTCTCCTTTGATAGGGTGGGCCGCTGATGGTTTCCCGATTTATGCACTATACGGATATAGTGGAACGACCCAGGGCATTAAAGAACATAAATCAAGTTATCGATTGAAAAAAGGTTTGCGGTCATCTGGATTTGGTCATCCTGGCGGAAAATTTGATGGATCATTTATTTCCGATTATGAATTTATTGAGGGTTTAGGTGACTTGGATGAATGTAATGGTCTTGAAGCGAAAACACCGGAATTTCCGCAAGGAACTTATGTATACTTTATAAGTAGAAAATTTCCCATAGTGCCTCGTTGTTTTAAGGGAACACCAGATAGAAGCTTTTATTTACGTTTAAAACCATCTGAACACCGCTTGATGATTGAGAGACAACCAAGGCAACGGAGATCTACTGATTGCGATAAATGTTGAAATCTATTAAAAGTATTGCCGCCTTGAAAAGATAGCAGAGATTATGGAAGGTAGTTAAGTTATGCAAAGGGGCATAATATTTATAGGCACTGGTCTAGTTGCAATAATCATATTGGGTATCTTTTTCTGGAATGAAAAAGGATCAGCTCATGTTGAATATCGATTGGAAGAAGTTAAACGCGGTAATATAAAAAAGTCCGTTTCTGCATCGGGAGAATTGAATGCTGTTGTTACAGTTGAAGTTGGCTCAGAAATTTCCGGGCAGGTTTCTGAAATACTTGTTGACTTTAACTCGAAGGTTAAGGCCAATCAAATTATAGCTAGGATTGATCCTGAGGGTTTTATTGCGCGGGTCAAACAAGCTGAAGCAGAATTAGCCGTTGCGCGGGCTCTTGTTGCGACTAGAAAGGCTGGAATTTCGCAAGCTATTGCCAATATTGCCAATGCTAACGCTGTCTTAGCTACCGCAAATTCAGATGTGTCCCGTTCAATGGTTACATCAAAGGATCTAAAACAAGAATTTGATCGCAAAGCCGTCTTGCGGGAAAAAGGTGTTGTGGCAAAAAGCATGCTCGACAAGGCGCGTGCTGCATGGCAGGCGTCTGCGGCGCAATTGGCAGGTACGAAGTCCCAGCTAACAGCGCAACGATCAAATGTGGAAGCCAGAAAGGCACAGTTGGAAATAGCACGGGCAGAGGTCCTCCACGCTAATGCTCAGGTAGAACAGAAGATTGCAGCGTTAAATATAGCTCAGGTTAATTTTAAGAATACTTTTATTCGTTCACCGGTCGATGGTATAGTTATAGGCCGAAATGTTGATATTGGGCAGACAGTTGCTGCATCTTTGCAGGCTCCAGTCTTATTTACGATTGCCCAAGATCTAAGAAAAATGCAAGTTGAAACAAACATTGATGAAGCGGATATTGGACAAATACAGTCAGGACAATTAGCTACATTTAGTGTTGATGCTTTTTCTAGTCGGGAGTTTAAGGGTAATATTAGGCAAATACGAAAGAAGCCACAAATTGTCCAAAATGTTGTTACTTATACTGTGGTGATTGCTGCCGAGAATCCGGAATTAAAACTTTTACCAGGCATGACGGCGAATGTGCAGGTACATGTGAACAATAGGGAAAATGTTTTAAAATTACCGAATCGATCCCTACGATTCCAGCCATCTGGGGTAAAAGAGAAGCAGTTAGCTACGCCTCGCGCTGGCCAAAGTGGTGGTCGACCGAATATGGCAACAAGACGTGCTCAGGCTCAGGCCCGCATGGAGAAAATGATCAAAGTTGTAGGTCTTAGTGACGAGCAGAAGCAGAAAGTTAATGAGTTTAGTCGCGGT
Organism: uncultured Rhodospirillaceae bacterium; assembly: GCA_964639965.1. GTDB lineage: Bacteria > Pseudomonadota > Alphaproteobacteria > Rhodospirillales > UBA2165 > TMED23. The sequence continues at coordinate 10,332 of CAZXGI010000009.1, read as the reverse complement.
TTGCGCCAGCGAATTCGCAGTCTTGCTCAAGCTGGTCGTGGTTCTGGATTTCGTGAGACAATTAAGAAATTACGCCAAGAGAACTCAAAGCGTATAATGACTATCTTAAACCCGGGGCAAAAACTGAAATATAAAAAATTATTAACCTCCCGACGTTTGAATCCCGCGGTTCCAGCACGCGTTTGGGTTCTTGAAAAACATATACCGAAAGCAGTCAATGTTATGATAGGCGTTGGCGATGGGAACACAACTGAATTGGTGAGTGGTGAAATTAAAGAAGGCCAAAAAGTGATTACTGGAATGAAAAGAGCTCAGTGAAAAATATGACCTTCTGGTGGAAAGTTTAATGCCTCCTGTTTTAATAAAAACTGTTGATCTGGTTAGGGAGTATAAACTCGGTGAAAACGTGGTTAAGGCTTTGCGTGGTGTTTCGTTTTCTATTGAAGCCGGAGAATTTGTGGCCATAATGGGGCCTTCAGGGTCTGGCAAAACAACGGCGATGAACCTAATAGGATGCCTTGACACACCAACTTCGGGTGAATTTCATTTTGATGATGTGGACGTTGCAGGACTATCAGCCGATGAACTTGCTGAAATTCGTAATAAAAAAATAGGTTTCGTTTTCCAGAGTTTCAACTTGTTAGCGCGAACCTCCGCTTTTGGTAATGTGCAACTACCCCTAATGTATAGTGGTACTAGCCAGCAGGATCGCAAGTCTGCGGCTGAAAGGGTTCTCACAGAGGTTGGCCTAGGCGATCGGATGGATCACCACCCTTCTCAATTATCAGGTGGTCAGCAACAAAGGGTGGCTGTTGCTCGAGCTTTGATCAATAATCCTATGCTATTACTCGCTGATGAACCAACTGGTGCTCTGGATACTCGGACTGGCATTGAAATAATGGCCTTATTCCAAAAACTTAATTCAACTGGTATAACAATAGTGATTGTTACCCACGAAGCAGATGTTGCGCAATTTGCGGATAGGGTATTAAAATTTAAAGATGGTCACTTAGTAGAGCAGGAAATTAATGGCAATCAAGTTAATGCACAGGAGCTAATTGTTGAATACAAAAGTAACAAGATCGGGGCAGGTTAATGACTTACTTTGATTCATTGGTCGCCGCACTTGGTGCTATCAGGATAAATGTGATGCGAAGTGTCTTGACGGCATTAGGTATAATAATTGGTGTTGCTGCAGTAATAATAATGGTGGCAGTTGGTGCAGGAGCACAATCAAAGGTAGATAATTTGATCAAAAGCCTAGGTTCAAATCTTGTTCTCGTTTTGCCAGGTACGACTACCTCGGGTGGAGCTCGAGGCGCTCGTGGATCCAAGCTAACTATAACCGAGGATGATGCCATTGCTATCCAGAACGAAATTGATAGTGTTCATGTTGCTGCACCAATTGTACGTGGGGGGGGGCAGTTGATCTACGGAAATCAGAATTGGTCTACGGTTATTTACGGGGTAACCCCAGAATATCAAATTGCGAAGGAATGGAAAATAAGCGGCGGTCGCTGGTTTAATCAAGATGAGGTTAAGTCTTCCGCTAAGGTTGCTCTCGTTGGGGAGACTATTATTGACAATTTGTTCAACGGAATTGATCCTGTTGGCGAAAATATCCGCATTAAGCGGATACCTTTCAAGATCATAGGGACTCTCGTTGGGAAAGGTGAGACCCCAATGGGGACAGATCAGGATGACGCCGTAATTGTGCCTCTGTCAACGGCGAAAAAGCGGCTGCTTGGGGGAAGACGATTAAAGGGAAAGTTGGTAAATGTAATGTTTGTAAAGTCTTATACTGCAGATGGTATAAATGACACCTTGCGGGGAATGACAGACTTGCTGCGTCAGAGACATCGTATACAACCGGGTCAACCTGATGATTTTTTTGTTAGAAACCTAAGCCAAATACTGCAGGCGAGAGCAGACTCGTCACGAATTATGACATTATTGTTAGCGGCGGTTGCATCTGTTTCACTGATTGTTGGTGGAATTGGTATTATGAACATTATGCTTGTCTCGGTTACAGAGCGCACCAAGGAAATAGGCCTTCGGATGTCGGTTGGTGCTAAGGGAAAAGACATATTGTTGCAATTCTTGATTGAAGCCGTAACTTTATCCTTAATCGGAGGGATAATAGGTATAATTTTGGGTTTGCTAGGGTCAGTCGGTATTGCTGAGATCGGCGGTTGGCCGGCCATTATCCAAATAAACTCTCTGTTTCTTTCTTTTGGTTTTGCCGCAGCTGTTGGTATTTTCTTCGGTTTTTATCCTGCTAAGAAGGCTGCTCGTCTTGACCCAATTGAAGCACTTCGCTACGAATGATACTGTTTGTTTTACGTATTATTGGAGAAAGTTATGGATGTTAAAGCTGCTGTTGCCTTTAAAGCGGGTGATCCACTAAATATTGAAACCGTACAATTGGAAGGGCCTCGCGAAGGCGAAGTGTTGGTTGAGATAAAAGCGTCGGGTATTTGCCATACTGACGCATTTACTCTGTCAGGAGAAGATCCCGAGGGGATATTCCCAGCGATTTTAGGTCATGAGGGTGCAGGGGTAGTTGTTGAATGTGGTCTCGGAGTTGATTCTTTAAAAGTTGGAGACCATGTTATTCCACTTTACACTCCTGAGTGCCGTGAGTGTGATTTCTGTACCTCCGGGAAAACCAATTTATGCCAGGCAGTCCGTGTAACACAAGGCCAAGGATTGATGCCGGATGGTTCGAGTCGTTTCTCAATTAACGGGAAAGATATTTTTCATTATATGGGCACTTCGACTTTTGCCAACTTTACCGTTGTTCCAGAAATAGCGCTTGCAAAAATACGTCAAGATGCTCCGTTTGAGAAAGTTTGTTATATTGGTTGTGGTGTGACTACAGGGATTGGTGCAGTGATGAACACGGCTAAAGTAGAACCCGGATCCAATATTGCTGTTTTTGGATTGGGTGGAATCGGTCTAAATGTTGTGCAGGGAGCTCGACTGGTTGGAGCAGATAAAATAATTGGGATAGATCTAAATCCAGAAAGAAAGACACTTGCCGAAAAGTTTGGTATGACACATTTTATTGATGCTTCTAAAACAGATACATTAGTGTCTGATATTGTTGATCTATCCAATGGCGGTGTTGATTATAGCTTTGAGTGCATTGGAAATGTTAATGTTATGCGTGATGCTCTTGAATGCTGCCACAAAGGTTGGGGCGAGAGTATTATCATTGGTGTTGCTGGAGCAGGACAGGAGATTTCTACTCGCCCATTTCAATTAGTGACCGGCCGGGTTTGGCGTGGAACAGCTTTTGGTGGAGCCAAAGGACGAACGGATGTGCCAAAGATTGTTGATTGGTACATGGACGGTAAAATCAATATTGATGATCTTATCACACATACGATGGCCCTTGAAGATATTAATAAGGGCTTTGATCTTATGCATAAGGGTAAATCCATTCGCTCGGTTGTAACTTTTTAAGTAATTCCCAAATTCTAATGATTAGCAATTAAACGATTGTTAAAACTGATGCTTTTGCCTGAGTTATAAGCTTAATTCCGGGGTTAAGTTTTCAAATTATCCGGGGAACATTATTATGGAATTAACAGAATTAGATTGGTCGCTTTATTGGTTTATGTTCCCCATTGCTATACTCGTAGCTACGACTGCAATGCTTAGTGGTATTGGCGGCGCGGCCATGTTTGCCCCGATTTTTATGATTATATTTCCAATTTTGGGTCCTGAATATCCTTTTGACAATATTGCAGCTGCGATTGGCGTTGCATTATTAACGGAGGTTTTCGGATTTTCTTCGGGTTTTATTGGTTATTATCGAAAACAATTGATTGATTACAAAAGCGCAATTCCATTTATTTTAATTGGTGTCCCGATAGGCATTTTCGGGGCTCTTTTGTTAACAACATTTAAGGAATTTGAAGAATCTTTACGTGGTTCCTATGGCCTATTAATGCTTATTTTATCTGTGTTTTTGATAAGGCAGACTAAGACCTCAAAAGGACCTAAGTTGGGTGACGATACTCACGGCCCAGAAGATAAAATAGATAGGCCAATAAGAAACATCACTGGTCGTGACGGGATTACCTACACGTTTTTTAAGCCACAACAAGGTATAGGTTCTATAGCCACAGGAGTTGGTGGTTTTTTGACGGGCCTCTTGGGAGTTGGAATTGGTGAGGTTGTTATGCCTCAACTAGCAAAACGGAATAAAGTTCCTATACCAGTTGCTGCCGCGACATCGGTTTTTGTTGTGATAGTGGTGGTTGCGGCTGCATCGTTCACGCAGATTTCTTCTTTGGTAGCACAGGGAGGTCTAAAAGCGGTGCCTTGGAATGTTGTTATTTATACTATTCCAGCCGTTATTATTGGTGGGCAAATAGGGCCTCGGCTACAGGGCAAAATCTCTCAGCATACTATGGAAGTTTCAATTGGATTTCTTTTTCTCATAATTGGCGTAGCAATGTCTTACATTGCCGTTCGCAATACATTTTTTATTTAATTTACAATAAACGTTGCACAGGAAATTGAGCAATGGCCATAGGCGTTGTTGAATTCAAGCTCAAAAATCTCAAGAATGTCATCGTAAAGAGACCCTACAATGGGGTTTGTAGAAAAAGATGTTTCCATAATTATGCGTGCTAGTTCTGGTCCTAAACCACTATTTCGCGGTGTATCTTCTGTGCGGTTGCTCGTTAGCCTGTTAAAAATTCCATGCTCGGTAAAATCTTTATTTCGCATGATGATTTTTGGAATTGAGGTTCGAGCCTCGGTTAGAAAGGGGATTGCCTCGCGTTCTGCTGCGGTTATTTCCATCCGGCTATAAAACATTTTTTTTATTTCTGCTAATTTTTTTTGATTCCCCATGCTAAAGAACATCAGCTCGGCTAATGCGACATACCAGGTAAGTTTAAAATGATTAATATCTTTTTGTGGAAGTTTGTCAGTTTTATAATCGGTAGCGAATTCAAAGGTTTTTTTATGTATTCGAGAAAGTGCAAAGTCCGCTAGATCATCAAATAATTCGATCAAGCCCTCTATAAAACTCTCACAATCAGTTTCTACTAATCCCCCATAATCATGGCGGGTAATATTTGGGTCGTTCAAAATAGTGATCCGCATCTATAATTAATAATAACAATATTAAGTAATCCTCACACTCCAGTTGTGCAAGGGTCAATTATTGTATGGACAATGGTTTTTGATGCAAATAATTTAAGCAGCTGTATTTTTTTGGGTGGTAACTATTTTAAATATTTTTTACTTTGCCGGTTATTCAAGGAAATAAGGTGCGTTTAATAAGACAGACAGAAATTGGATTATGTTACGCTTGAATAATGTTTTTCCGAAAATTATCTTACTAAGCAATTAACAGGAAATATAATTTGATTGTATTAGTTTATTATTTCAAAGCGATAGACGTGTTTTGATTTTATTATCTAATTTTGTTAAGCCTTTCAAAAGGAGTGTTCCTATGGTCACAATTGTGCTAAAATCGATACGAAATAACAATTTAATATTAATCTGGTGAATAACCATGTATTCCGAAGTTACTAATTCTATAAAAATTTCTGTTAATCCAATATTTATGGAGGAGCAATCCGAACCAGAAGAATTTCACTTCGTTTGGGCCTATCATATTTGCATTGAGAACCAAGGCGAGGATACTGTGCAACTGATCCGGCGCCATTGGCATATTACCGATTCTCATGGACGTATTCATGAAGTGCAAGGTGAAGGAGTTGTTGGAGAGCAACCTGTTTTACAGCCAGGGGAAAGTTTTGAGTATACCAGTGGTACACCTTTGGCGACGCCGTCTGGTTTTATGGTGGGTAGTTACCAGATGATTAGCAAGACAGGTACGAGTTTTAATGTTTCCGTTCCAGCTTTCTCATTAGATTCTCCTCACGATTTAACCTTGGTCAACTAGCAAAAAATAAATTAATTAATATGTAAAATTTAAAAGGATTTGGTGCTTCTTGCTGGTGAAAGCCTTGGAAATCGTTATGTTAGGAAAATGAATAGATACGGTGACATTGTTAGTAAAAAGATTGTGCAACGGCAAATACAATGAACACCTTTGACTCAAATATTTATTGATTGAGAGGAAAGAAAGTGACAACAAAAAAACCTAGCCGGAAGGAAGCTGAGGCAGCTGTTCGTACTTTATTGAAATGGGCTGGTGATGATCCAGCTAGAGATGGATTGATTGATACGCCTGCGCGAGTTGTTCGAGCTTATGAAGAATATTTTTCTGGCTATAATGAAGATCCTAGAAAAATTCTTGGCAAAAGTTTTGATGAGACTGAGGGTTATGATGAAATAGTGGTGTTAAAAGACATTTATTTTGCATCTCATTGTGAACATCATATTGCCCCCATCTTAGGTAAAGTTCATGTCGCTTATCTACCAAGGTCACGTGTTGTTGGTATTAGTAAATTAGCTCGTTTGGTTGAAACCTTTGGTCGCCGACTGCAAATCCAGGAAAAAATGACGGCACAGATTGCTAACGCCTTGGATGATGTTCTTAAACCTAAAGGTGTAGCTGTTGTAGTTGAGGCTGCCCACGAATGTATGACAACCCGCGGGATTTATAAGCCAGGAGTTAATATGGTTACAAGCAGAATGCTGGGTGCCTTTAGAGATGATCCATCTACTCGACGAGAGTTTATGGCAATTATAGGCAATCCTAGTAATCGAAATTAGGCTCAGTTAATACCTATTTATTATAAATAATTTCGTTTGTGAAATTTTTCCCTTATCTGAAAGGGTCGCTGCACTAAAATAATGAGAGCTTAGGATTTTTCAAAGTGATAGATTTTCGCCCTATATTTCTAATCCTCGGTTTATTATTATCGACTTTGGCTTTGATGATGATTATCCCTGCGATTGCCGATATTGTTTCAGGTAATCCTGATTGGCAGGTTTTTGCCGTAGCATCAGGGGTGACCTTGTTTATTGGAGTTTCACTTTCATTGACTAGTCAGGCTGGGGGGGCCTCACTTTCGGTTCGTCAAGCTTTTATCTTTACTACGATGAGTTGGGTTGTTTTGACAACTTTTGCATCTCTACCCTTCGCATTTTCTAAGCTTAATCTTAGTTTTACAGATGCATTCTTTGAAGCTATGTCTGGGATTACGACAACGGGCTCAACCATCATAGTTAATTTAGATTCTGCACCTCGTGGGCTTCTATTATGGCGTTCCTTGCTTCAATGGCTTGGTGGTATTGGTATTATTGTAATGGCTTTAGCGGTAATGCCTCTTTTACGTGTTGGTGGTATGCAATTGTTTAGGATGGAATCATCTGATCTTTCTGAAAAGGCTTTGCCACGTGCTGCACAGATTGCTGTGGCAATCGCTGCGATTTATGTAATTTTGACTATGATTTGGGCGGCGTTATTATGGTATGCGGGCATGGGTGGTTTTGACGCTATTTCTCATTCAATGACAACAATTGCGACAGGTGGATTCTCAAATTATAACGCATCAATTGGTCATTTTAATAGTGCTACAATTGATGTCATTGTGACAGCAGGTATGGTTATCGGTAGTCTACCCTTCTTATTATATTTGATGGTTTTACAGGGAAAACCAGGTAATTTATTTCACGATTCTCAAGTTCAAATTTTTTTAACAACCCTTGCAGTCATTATTGTATTAGTTGCCGGCTGGTTATGGTTGGAAAATGGCAAAAATCCTTTATATGCGTTGCGATTGGCAGCCTTTAATGTTGCATCAATTATGACTGGGACTGGGTATGCGACGGACGGTTTTGACAAATGGGGTAGTTTCGCAATTCCGGTGTTTTTCTTTATTATGTTTATTGGTGGCTGTGCTGGTTCAACTACCTGTGGTATAAAGATATTTCGTTTCCAAATTCTTTATGCAGCTGCCCGCATGCAATTTTATAATTTAGCACAACCACACGGCGTTTTTATTCCATATTACAATCGTCGCCCTATCCCTGAGGATGTTATTGGCTCGGTGATGAGTTTCTTTTTCGTTTTTTTCGCAACTTATATTGGTCTTGCAATAATGTTAGGTCTGTTGGGGCTCGATTTTATCACCAGTATTTCTGCTGCAGCCTCAGCAATCTCTAATGTTGGGCCTGGTTTAGGTCCTATTGTAGGGCCAGAAGGTAATTACGAAAAACTACCAGATGCGGCTAAGTGGATATTGTCAATTGGCATGCTGCTTGGCCGATTAGAACTGTTCACTGTTATGGTCCTATTTACCCGCTCATTCTGGAGAGCTTAATTGTTATCTCATATGAAGACACAAGATATACTGGGCTCTTTGATTAGTTTTAACACCGTTTCAGCTTTTTCTAATAGGGCACTGATTGACTATATATATGAGTATCTAAGAGAATTTGATATAAATTGTGATATAGCTCTGAATGGAGAAGGTACCAAGGCCGATCTTGTTGCGACGATAGGGCCAATGGTTGAAGGAGGTATTGTCCTTTCGGGGCATACCGATGTTGTACCTGTAGACGGCCAAGACTGGCATACGAACCCTTTTGAAATGGTTGAAAAAGAAGGCCGATTATATGGTCGAGGCGCATGTGATATGAAAGGTTTTATCGCTTGTACGTTGTCGATGGTGCCCCATTTTCAAAAACTTGATTTGAAGGTGCCAATCCATTTTGCTTTTAGTTATGATGAAGAGCTTGGGTGTCTAGGAGCACCGTCTTTAATTGCTCGTATTTGCAAAAATATCCCGAAGCCGCGAGCTGCAATTATCGGCGAGCCTACGAGTATGAAACTTGTCAATGCCCATAAAGGTACCACTTTTTATGAGACTACAGTCAAAGGATGTCCTGGACATTCTTCACAAGTACACATGGGTGTGAATGCCATTGCTTTCGCGGCTTCATGTATTCGTTATTTGGGTGAGATTGGGGAGAGCTTTAAATCAGAGGGGGTCGTTGATGATCGGTTTCAGCCAAACCACTCAACAATTTCGGTAAATACAATTGAAGGTGGAACTGCAACAAATATTATAGCCGAAGAATGTAAATTTGCGTGGGATTGTAGAAGCATTATTAATGGAGATGGTGAATTAGCGTTACGTAAACTAGAAACTTATTGTAGAAAAACGTTAGAGCCCGAAATGCGGAAAATAGATCCCAAAACTAGTATAAAAACATTGGCTAAATTTTCCGTGCCCCCGCTGGTTGCTACTAATGACAACCCCGCGGAGATCTTAGTGCGTCATCTGACGGGTCAGAATCAGTCTGAGGTAGTTGCTTTTACTGCTGAGGCGGGCCTATTTCAAGAGGCAGGTATACCAGCTGTAATATTTGGGCCAGGCAGTATTGATCAAGCCCATCGACCTGATGAGTATGTTGACACATCTCAGTTGGAGGAATGTTCGGATTTCTTAGTTACGCTAGCCGATTGGGCTGTTAAGCAGTGAACTAAGAACAATAGCCCTGAATTGGTCTCATTGGATTTTTGGAAGCAACTTAAAATACAAAACGTAAAGACAATGATTTATTTGAATAATAATCTTAGGCTTGGAATTGTATATTTTTCCCCCCGAGGTATTTTTGTTAAAATAAATAATTTTTAAATTTCTGGTCGATGTTTTGTTGTATTACCGAATTAAATTTGGTCATAAGTTTTTCAACGAGATTATACCAAAGTTCGCGACGATCGGAAATTGGAGTGGCTTCCGATACGGTAATGGATTGTTGTGCTTTTGCCGTTACAAAAGCCTGTTGGATGTTTTTTTCATTTAAGATCTCAAGTCGTGCTTCGACAAAAGCTTCAAGTCGATGCGATTGTTGGTTTTTAAAAACCCCTAAAATACTCTCATCAAGTTCGAGTTTAATTTCACGGGCATCGGCGCGGATGATTATCATTTGTGCAGTATGTTTAATGCCAGCAGTTGCCAGACGGTCCCTAGCCCATTGCATCACAGCCTGTTCCGGAGTAACTGATAAGCTGTAGGTTACATTTGGCTTGCTAAACCTACGTTCTATTTTTGAGAGGATTTTAATATTGCTGACCATTAGATTTATGGTCGGTAAATTTTTAAAAGTCATTGTTGGAAAGTTTTGTCGGCCTACAGTTGTTTGGCACGCAGCAACTAAACAAATGACAAAAATTGATACTATAATTGAGGTGTATTTATTTTTCATTTTACCATGTTGCCATTTTGAGGGGGCTAAATTCAAGCTTGTTAATTATTTAATTTAATTACTCTAGCGCACCATGCATTTTAGAATAAAATTTATACTGGGTGCCGCAAAATTCGCAGTCGACTGTAATTGATCCATTATTTGTTTTCAGGTCATCAATCTCTTTTGCTGGAAAAGAAG
>CAZXGI010000008.1:22741-64646 GCA_964639965.1 uncultured Rhodospirillaceae bacterium | reverse complement strand
AACGGAGCCGGTAAGTCAACACTTTTAAAAATCATGGCTGGAATTGAGACAGAATACAATGGTGAAGCATGGTCAGCTGAAGGGGCACGTGTTGGATATTTGCCACAAGAACCTGAGTTAGACCCAAGCAAAGACGTTGCAGGTAATGCAATGGAAGGCGTTGGTGAAATTAGGGATCTCGTTGAAAAATTTAATGATGTGAGTGCTAAATTCGCTGAACCTATGAGTGATGAAGAAATGAATGCCCTACTGGAGGAGCAGGGAAATTTACAGGAGAAGATTGACGCCGTTAATGGCTGGGAAATCGAGCGTACCGTTGAAATCGCGATGGATGCATTACGTTGCCCTCCCGGTGATGCAGATGTAACCAAGCTTTCAGGTGGCGAAAAACGGCGGGTGGCGCTTTGTCGCTTACTGTTACAGAAACCAGACTTGTTGTTGCTTGATGAGCCCACAAACCATTTGGATGCGGAGTCCGTTGCCTGGCTGGAGTTGCATCTTCAAGAATATTCAGGATGTGTTATTGCGATTACCCATGACCGATATTTTTTGGATAATGTAGCAGGTTGGATCTTAGAACTCGACCGTGGTCGAGGAATCCCGTATGAAGGTAATTATACTTCATGGCTAGACCAGAAACAGAAACGCCTTGCACAAGATGAGAAGCAAGATCAGGCGCGCCAGAAGACACTTGCCAATGAATTGGAATGGATTAGACAGTCACCGCGGGCACGCCAGGCTAAGAGTAAGGCTCGAATTACCGCTTATGAGAAATTGAAGGCCGAGGCGGATAATAAGACACCTGACACAGCTCAAATCATTATTCCTCAGGGACCCCGCCTCGGAGATTTAGTTATTGAGGCTGACGGTCTATCCAAAGGTTTTGATGAGCACCTGTTATTTGAGGGTTTGAGTTTTAAAATACCACCGGGAGCAATTGTTGGTATAATTGGCGCAAATGGTGCAGGAAAAACGACACTTTTTAATATGATTTCTGGGGGTGAAGAAAGTAATTCAGGATCTATCCGTTTTGGGGATACCGTTAAGTTAGGTTATGTTGACCAGTCGCGTGAACAGCTTGCTGATGACCAAACTGTTTGGGAAGAGATATCGGAAGGATTGGATGAGGTCGAACTTGGGCACCGTACCATGCAGAGTAGGGCTTACGTTTCACAGTTTAATTTCAAGGGACCAGATCAGCAGAAGAAGGTTGGTCAGTTATCAGGAGGGGAGCGCAATCGGGTTCATTTGGCAAAGGTTATGAAATCTGGTGCAAATGTTATTTTGCTCGATGAGCCTACAAATGATTTGGATGTTGACACGCTTCGTGCATTGGAGGAAGCACTCCTTGCTTTTCCAGGTTGTATTTTAATTACAAGTCATGATAGATGGTTTCTTGATCGAATAGCTACTCACATTATAGCCTTTGAGGGAGACAGTCAGGTGGTTTGGTTTGAAGGAAACTATGGTGATTATGAAGCAGATAGGCAAAGTCGTCTGGGGGCTTTAGCTGATCAACCTCATCGCATTAAATATCGGCCCCTTGTTATCGATTAGCTTAATCCAGTCAATCCTCGGAGTTTGTGAGGTATACGATTTTTTTTCTAAGGGCTTTCATTAGGCCGGAAACTTTTCCGCCACTGTTTCGAATAACTGAAACAAATTCCGAGCGTTGAGTTTGGATCCAGCTCACGCCCTCAATGATAATATCTATAATTTTGTGTTTGCCATTTAAAACCTTGACCCTCCAAACTACCCGGATCGGTTTGGATCCTTCCCGGTTAATCTGGGAGTTAACAAAGACAGAGCTTTTGTGCTGAGTTGTTCCATTAATCTGCAGCTTAGCTTTTGTATAACCTCTAAAACGTTTACTATAAGTTGCTACTATAAATTCTTCAAATAAAGACAGATATTTGGTACGCTCAGATTTTGAGATGCGGCGCCAGTATCGACCAATCACCCATTTTCCAACACCCTTAAGGTCAAAGCTATCCAGCATTAATTCACGGAAACGTCTTTGATGCTCAGCAGCGGAAATTTTCTCCGAAAGAAGGGATACCTCTGCCTTAGAGGCAAGTGAACTGATAAATTTCTCGGCCCCAGTGGCATATTCTGCAGCGCGGACCTGCGTTATGCTGGCACTAAGAATTAAGCTTATGGTAAAAAAGGTGGCAATTAAGCCACAGCGAAATTGGATCATTTTTTATGGTCCGACCGTACTATTTTGCGTCCCTTTAAGAGGATCTTTCTTAGCAACTGTTTCTGCGAGACTTGGAGTTTTATTGTTCTTGGAGCCTGAACCATTTGAAATATCTTCGTTTCTACGTTGGCGATAAAGACTACGTATAGCTGCATAGTAATCAATCGACGACTTTTCCAAATCATCTAGTATATCCCATAGTCGGTCCCGTTTATCAAGGCCGCTGACAGCGGTACGAGTTATTGAAACCCATTCTTTGTCGCTATTATCTGCCCATAGGTTTATGGGATCTAGTAAATTGTCTATAAGTTTACCCACTGCATCTCTAGGATTTGAAGGGCCAAATATTGGCAACATTAGATATGGGCCCTCTCCCACACCCCAAACAGCTAATGTTTGACCAAAATCTTCATCATGATCTTCAAAACCCCAGCCGGTGGCTTGGTCACGTAAGCCAGCGATACCTGCGCTTGAATTGATAATAAAGCGCATTATTGTATTACCGGCGCGCTCTCCTTCGCCTTGCAAGACATCATTTGCCAATACAACTGGTGTTTTGATGTTATTCAAAAAATTATGAATGCTATTGCGAACTAGATCAGGAAGAACTCCTCGATATACACCGGTAACTGGCTTAACAATAACCGCATCTATGCCTTGATTGAATTTAAAAATCCACCTATTGGTTGGTTCTATGGGGTCATTGATTTTTTTTAATTCTGTAAGGGCTTCTTTGTCATTATCGGGCGCCGACGCGCAATTAACCACGGTCAAAATTACGAGCAAGAATGCCATAAATCTTTTTAAGGAGAAATGATTTCCACGCAATGTATTATCTATCCTTTTAAGCTATCCTACTAAACTAATCCATTCTCTTTGACAGCCAGTTACTATCACTATCTTCGCGAATTTTTCTTTTCAAACATGCTTTATCTTGGTGGATAATCTTCCAAATGAATTAATATAATATTACCCAATTCTACTTTAATTTAAATCCACAAGGAAAGACCAAATTGGGCTCGTTCGATTAAAATGTTGGGTTTTTTTTTGTTTTTTATTTTGTTATTAGATTTTGTTGTATTTTTGCAACTAGTCTATCATCAATTTGCAAGCAACTATATAGAAATATGATCAATAAAAAAAGATTGATAGTGGCGAGTTTTTTTAGAGTTAGAAAGTTAAAAATTTCATTTTCGTAGATAGAAAAATAGGCGGTCTTAACTCAGAATTTTTTCCATAAAACGTAAGTTTTTATGCAAATTAATATTTGATCTAACATGCAATTGATCAATAATTTTCAAATTTTTTTTGATTAAATTGAAGTCACTATAATTCGTTCTAGCCCTAACGAAAAAAAAAGTATAATTCTTAGTTCATTGAATAATTGTGTATAAGTGAAGAACATGGCTAAGTCACGTTTAAGGCTGGGTCGCATTTTAATTTGGCTGCGGCGCTTTATTAGGAACGATCAACTAATATTATCCATTTCGGCGGTGTTTGTTGGAGCTACAGCAGGTTGTGGCGTCATTGCCATTCGGGAACTGATTGATTTTGTTCAGGGTCTAGCGCTTGGGGGGACATCAGAAAACCTTGTTTCAACGGTTTATGCTCTTCCTTGGTGGCAAATCCTCTTCGTGCCCGCAGTTGGTGGTTTAATTGTGGGGCTTTTTATACACTATTGTATTCCAGGAAGGAAACCACAAGGCGTTGCGTCGGTAATTGAAGCCAGTGCATTGCAAGGTGGTCGTATGAACTTCAGAACAGGAATAGGTGCCGCAATTGCTAGTTCAATTTCAATTGGTGTTGGAGGCTCGGTTGGTCGTGAAGGACCCGCTATCCATTTAGGAGCAACTTTAGGCGCTTGGTTTTCCAAAACGCTTCATCTAACACGTTCTACCTCTAGAGCTTTGTTAGGTTGTGGAGCCGCCGCAGCCGTCGCTGCCTCTTTTAATGCGCCAATCGCCGGCGCATTATTTGCTCATGAAGTTATCGTTGGGCATTTTGCCATGAGTGCTTTCACACCAATTGTTATTTCCAGCGTTGTAGGCACAATCGTATCGAGAGTGTATTTTGGAGATGTTCCCGCTTTCGGAATAGCTGAACAATCCTTGGCCTCATTCTGGGAATTTCCGGCCGTTGTAGGTTTAGGTATTGTTGGGGGGATTATTGCTATTATTTTTATGCGTACTGCAATGAAAACAGAAGATCTGATAAATAATATACCAGGTCCTCAGTGGAAAAACCCCGCAATTGGGGGATTTCTAATTGGTCTGATTGCACTTATCTTTCCACAAGTACTTGGTGTTGGCTATGACGCAACTGATTTAGCACTTAAAGTGCAGTTGCCGCTTTATTTAATGGTTTCGTTGATATTCATGAAAATCCTTGCAACATCAATTTGTATTGGTAGTGGATTTGGAGGGGGAGTGTTTACACCATCCCTAATGATTGGAGCGATGCTTGGGGGGTCGTTCGGAATGATTGTTACAGGTATATTCCCGGAATTATCCTCTGGTCCCGGAGCTTATACCATAATAGGTATGGGTGCTGTTTCTGCTGCTGTTTTGGGGGCACCAATTTCAACAACATTGATAGTTTTTGAGTTAACGGATGATTATCCTTTAACAATTGCTGTAATGATTGGTGTTGTAATTTCGAATGTTGTTGCTCAACAGTTTCTCGGGAAATCTTTTTTTAGTTGGCAGTTGGAGAGAGCAGGTTTAGACCTTAAAGGAGGTTTTGAAACCACACTCCTTCGAAGTCTTAAGCTGCACCAACTAATAGATTCGAAAGTTCAAACTGTTGACGTTGGTGCCAGTCTTCAGGATCTACGAAATAAATTACAATTCTCAGAAATAGGCGAGCTTTTCGTAATTGGCAAGAAAGGTGAACTGTTTGGAACAATTACAATCGCTGACCTCAGTGATGTAGCTTTCGACCACGATGTTGATAATCTTATTAATGCGGGCGATGTGGCTCGTTTGCATCCCCCAGTTCTTACCCAAGGTGATGATCTGGAAATAGCAAACAAGGTCATACGTGATAGCGGGGAACATTTTATTGCTGTAGTTGAAAATCATGAAACAATGAAATTTCTTGGAGCATTATATGAGACCGAAGTCATGCTAGCTTATAACAAAGCTTTGGTTAAGATACGCCATGAAGAACATGAAGGGGCCCCTTGAATCCGCATTTAAGATTTGGTTCTATGAAAAAATAGGTCTGTATTAGGATTGTTAAATATACGTTCATATCTTGCCGATTAGCTGGTTCATCTCCTTATTAATGTTATACTAATTACATGTCTGATCCTTTTGAATCATCTGAAGAAGTAAAAAATTTATCTAATAAGCCTAATTTGAAAGCTTTATCTGCCGAATCACGCTCTTACCTAGACGGCCTGAATGATGAGCAGAAGCGGGCTGTTAAGGCTATAGATGGACCAATACTTGTTTTGGCAGGAGCGGGAACAGGAAAGACCCGGGTTTTAACAACGCGCCTTGCGCATATTCTCGTTGAAGGTAAAGCCCGCCCGTGGGAAATTTTAGCGGTTACCTTTACGAATAAGGCCGCTCGTGAAATGAAAGATCGAGTTGCAGTTATGACCGGACGGCCTGTAGAAGGTTGGTGGTTGGGTACCTTCCATGCATTATGTGCTCGCATATTGCGACGTCACGCCGAACTGGTAGGGCTTAAGCCTAATTTCACCATTCTTGATACGGACGATCAAATTCGTCTTTTAAAGCAGCTGATGGAGCCATTCGAAGTAGATGAAAAAAAATGGCCTGCCCGGGTTTTGATGGGCATTATACAGCGTTGGAAGGATCGAGGTTTAACACCGGAAAAAGTTTCAAGTGAAGATAGTTTCGATATTGCTGAGGGTATTCTGACTGAACTCTATCAGGATTATCAAATCCGTCTAAAATCACTTAATGCAGTGGATTTTGGTGATCTACTTCTACATTGTTTGACGTTGTTTGCAGAGAATGCTGATGTCCTACATGAATATCAGGTAAAATTCCGTTATCTATTAGTCGATGAGTACCAAGATACTAATGTTGCCCAATATCTATGGTTGCGGTTGCTTGCACAGGACCATAAAAATATATGCTGTGTTGGCGATGATGATCAGTCAATTTATTCCTGGCGCGGTGCTGAAGTGGGTAACATATTAAAATTTGAAAAAGATTTTTCCGATGCCACAGTTATTCGTTTAGAGCAAAATTACCGATCAACACCACATATTCTCGCGGCAGCATCGGGACTGATTTCTCATAATGAAGGTCGTTTGGGCAAAACACTATGGACTGGCATGGATGAAGGGGATCTTGTAAAAGTGCGTGCTGTTTGGGATGGGGAAGAGGAAGCTCGTTCGGTCGGTGATGAAATTGAGGTTCGCCAATCTAGAGGGCAAAGTCTGGAGGAAATGGCAATACTTGTTAGAGCTGGTTTCCAAATGCGCGAGTTTGAAGAACGTATGATTAATTTGGGTGTACCGTACCGGGTGATTGGGGGACCACGCTTTTATGAGCGCCAAGAAACAAGAGATGCGATCGCTTACCTCAGAGTTATAAATAGTCCCGATGACGATTTAGCTTTTGAACGTATTATTAATGTGCCAAAACGAGGTATCGGACAGGCAACCGTTCGGGCGATTCATCAATTGGCTCGAGCACAAAACATATCCATGTATGATGCATCGCAATTAATTATCGAGACTGACGAGATTAAGCCTAGGGCACGCTCGTCTCTCAGCGGATTGCTGCAAGATTTTGAGCGCTGGCGTTCTAATGTTGATGTTTTGCCGCACTTTGAACTTGCAGAACTCGTACTCGACGAATCTGGTTACACCGAAATGTGGATGCAAGATAAGTCTCCAGAGGCACCTGGGAGGCTAGAGAACCTGAAAGAGCTTGTTTCAGGTCTAGAAGATTTTGATAATCTCCAAGGGTTCTTGGAGCACGTTAGTTTGGTAATGGAAAATCAAGAGAACAAATTCGAGGACAAAGTTAGCTTAATGACATTGCATGCAGCAAAAGGATTAGAGTTTGAAACTGTTTTTCTGCCAGGTTGGGAGGAAGGTTTGTTCCCACACCAACGTAGTTTGGATGAAGAGGGTTTGAATGGTCTAGAGGAGGAGCGGAGGCTCGCCTATGTTGGTATTACCCGATCAAAGAAAGAAGCGATGATTTCTTATGCCGCTAATCGTCGTATTTATAATCAATGGCAGAATTCCCTTCCGTCGCGTTTTATTAGTGAACTTCCAGCTGAAAATACTGAGAGTATTGCTGAACAAGGATTAAGTTCAGGTATTGATTCTGATGGTGGATTTGGACAGCTGAAAACTGATTTCAGTAATCACCCGAAGAAGAGCCTAACATATGAATCACTTAAAAAACGCGGACACGCAAGTGACGGTACTATTATTGAAGCAGAAGAATGGACCGTTGCGCCGCCAACAAATAAAACTCAGTTTTGTACGGGAATACGAGTATTCCATCAAAAATTTGGCTACGGCATGATTTTGTCTTTAGATGGTAATAAGCTCGAAGTCGAATTTGAAAAAGCGGGAACTAAAAAGGTTATTGATAGTTTTGTTGATCCAGCCTAATGACGGATCACTTTTTATATCAAATATCGTTTCAAATTTTACCAGAACATGCACCTGTTTTTGCTGAGAGTCTGGAGGCCCATTTAGATTCAGTTTTATGGACTGCGGAGGCAAAAACTTCAATAGCTCAGATATCTGGATTTTCTAATGACAAACCAGATGAAAAGGTGATCAACTTAGCGGTGAAATACACAGCTGAAGCTATTGGAGTACGCATACCGAAAGTTAATTTATCTCAGATACCGGTGCGTAATTGGGTTTTAGATAATATAAAAAAATTTCCCCCAATAAAGTTAGGACGCTTTTTTATACATGGTCCCGAATATGATAAACCCCCGCCGAGCGCATTAATTGGTCTATGTATTCCTGCGGCCACAGCTTTTGGGAGTGGTAATCATGGTTCAACCAAAGGATGTTTGGTCGCTCTCGATAGTTTGAGCCATGTTTTCAGGTTTCAACCTATTAAGTTGGCACTGGATATGGGTTGTGGTTCGGGAATTCTTTCTATTGCGATCGCTAGACGCTGGCGCATACCCGTTATAGCAACAGATATTGATCCGATAGCGATAAGGGTTTGTGAATTAAATGCCAATAACAATGGTGTAGCAGGTTGCGTTTCGTCAATTTGTGGATCGGGATATAACCACCGAGAAATTATCAAATCCAGATTTGATTTAATTGTGAGTAATATTTTGGCACGACCGTTAACGCGGTTGGCCAAGGATCTAGGAAATCAACTTAACCTGGGTGGATGGGCTATTTTATCGGGTTTATTAGTGGGCGATGCAAATTGGATAATTTCTGCGCACGCTTGGCAAGGTCTGCGACTTGTTGATCGCATCAATATTGAAGGTTGGCAGACACTTATATTTAGAAAATTTAATCGAAAAAGATTATTGTAGATCAAGGACCAATAATTGCTCCAAAAATCGCGTTCATAAAAATGTTGAATGGGCACTAATGGTCGCCCAGTGAAGTTTATTATTGTTCTGATTTTCATTGCTAGAAATGCTCATCATCAGGTGACAAAAACCACCAATAAGCATAATGAGTCGAGCTATACCCCGAAACCAGTCAGGTACATCAAATACAACAGGGGTGAAACCATAAAAGAAAATGAAGAAGCCCCAGAAATAAGGAGGAATCTATGTTGATCAAATTCTAGGGCAAAGCCGATAACCCACAAAAATTTACCATTCAATCTTGGCATTGCATTAATCAAGAACGGCCAGCATCTCTTTAATACTAGTGAACTTTTCCCAAGGGTGACCAGTGGTTGCATTTGCTGTTTCGGCATCTTTAATTCTTTGTACATCGTTAATAGATACGACGCGAACCCTGCGTGTCGAAAGCAACTTATCGATCGCTTCGCCTCCTGTTTTAGGTGTCGTGGATTTGTTTTTATTTAGGTTATCGGTAATCACATTTACGACATTTCGCGAATCGGGACTATTCGTAGGAATTGTGCCACTGGAACCGCGTTTTGCCCATCCAACAACGTATAAATTGTCGCGTATCCACCCGTCGGTATTGGCAATGGTTACTCCGTTTAGGGGTAACCCCTCGGGTGGACTGGTTTGGTAACCAATAGCTGTGATTATAGAACAACAGGGAACATCAAATGTTTCGCCCGTTGAAATGGCTTTACCATTATTGACTTCTGTCCGTTCTAACCTTATTCCTTCGACCCGTTTTGTACCTAAAATTTCAACTGGTGATGCATAAAACTGAAAATGCATTGTAACTGGTTTTTCAGTTTTATGCTGCTTTGATAATTCTCGGAGAATTGCAAGGTTCTTTTCTTTGACACCTTTTTCTCGCCCTTCAAATTTTCCTTCTATTTTTTCCGGCAATTGATCAGCGGAGACGACAGCAGAGCACTGCTCCAAATTACGAACTTCACCTAATTCTTTTGGAGTAAAGCCGGCTTCAATAGGGCCGCGGCGGCCGAACATATGGACCGCTTTGATTGGCATTTCTTGGATAATATCCAGTGCAGGTGTCGAGATATCTGACCCCTTCATTTCTGAACGTGTTTTAGTTAATACGCGACAGACATCTAAGGCTACATTCCCTATTCCAATGACTGCGGCATTTCTGCCATCTAACATTGGATTAATGTCACGGAAATCCGGATGTGCATTATACCACCCAACAAATGCACAGGCACCATAAACCCCCGGTAGTTCTTCTCCGGGAATTCCCAATTTTCGATCATTATATGCTCCAATAGCAAAAATTACGGCATCGTAGTTTTCTTCAAGTTCGCTGACCGAAATGTCTCTTCCGATTTCAACATTACCCAGATATCTGACTTGATCGAGTTCTAAAGTTCTAAGAAATTGGCGGGCGGTATTTTTAGTTTTAAAATGGTCCGGCGCGACACCATATCGAATTAGACCAAAAGGCATGGGTATCTTATCAAATACATCTATCTTGCAATTAGAAAAGTTTTTCAATAAAGCGTCGGCTGCATACATTCCAGATGGTCCTGAACCGACGATACCAAAAGTCACGCTCATTTTTTAATTAATCCCTGTCAAGAACTCAACCCATGCACCCTATTCTGTCCCCATCAGATTGGTGTAAGAGTGATTTTAGTGAATTTCAGAAATTGAACATTGTGACAAAAATTGTAGAAGGTCAAGAGCGGTTTAATTTCCGCTGGTTCAACTTATTAAAGCTGATTTGTGAGGGTTTTTCCCGTCCTAAATTCAGTTAAAATATCGCGAATCAGATTGCTACGATTGAGCCAACTTTCCTCAGTATTTCCTGCAATGTGTGGCGAAAGTATTACGTTATTCATATTACAAAGAGGACTGCGCTCAGACGCCGATCCGCTGACTACATCCAAACCGGCGTTTTTTATAACACCTTTCTGAAGAGCGTGTACCAAAGCGTTGGTGTCTACTACGGTACCTCTAGCAATATTAATTAAGGTTCCTTCTGACCCTAGTGATTCTAGTATTAATGAGTCAACAATGTTTTTTGTTTCTTTGCCTCCGGGACAAGCAACAACTAATATCTGACTTTTTATAGCTAAATCCTGGGGTGTAAAACAATAGGTGTAGGGAACGTCTTCTCTTTTTTTTCTGTTGTGGTAGAAAACGTCCATTTCGAATGCTGTCGCCCGTTTTGCTATTTCATAACCAATCTCGCCTAGGCCAAGGATACCAATCTTTTTCCCATGAATCGTATTGCTGCGGATAAAGGGGGTTTCCTCACTTGCACCATTTGAGTGCATTGATTTATTATTCGACACTATATTACGATATAGGGAGAGCATCAGCGCAAAGGCGTGATCCGCGCAACTGTTAGCATTTGTTCCCGCTGCATTTGTAACTTTAATATCTCGTTTCTTAGCTGTATCAATATCAAGGTGATCAATGCCAACAGATTGTAGACAAATCAGTTCAAGATTAGGCATTTGATCCATTAGTTTTTTATCGATCTCACGTGGTCCATCAGAAATGATGATTTGAATTTTGTCACCAATATTGGCAAGCAGGGTATTTCGATCTGGGACCTCCTCTGCAAAATATAAATCAAAATATTTTGGGAGTTTTTTCTGGTTTTCTTTGTTAATTGGACAGTTAACCAAAATACCTAGCTTATTTGGCACGTTCAAACGTTCTCAATAATTATGGATGATCCTTGTCCGACACCAACACACATTGTGCACAGCGCTCTTTTTTTATTACTGCGCTGAAGTTGATACATTGCTGTTGTAACCAGCCGTGCTCCGCTTGCACCTAAGGGGTGACCAAGTGCAATTGCACCACCTTGTGGGTTTACACGTGGATCATCGTCGGCAACCCCAAGTTCACGAAGAACGGCAAGACCTTGAGCTGCGAATGCCTCGTTTAATTCTATTATATCCAAGTCATCCATTTTCAGTCCAAGTCTACTCATTAATTTTTTTGTTGAGGGCACTGGTCCAATTCCCATAATCCGGGGCGGCACCCCGCCAGCCGCAAGTCCCAAAATGCGAGCTTTTGGCGTAAGTCCATGTTCTTTAGCTGCTTCTTCTGAAGCAACTATTAGGGCGCAAGAACCATCGTTAATACCAGATGAATTACCCGCTGTTACTGAGCCGTCTTCCTGGAAAGCGGGGCGAAGTTTTTCTAGAGCTTCGATCGTTGACCCTGGCCGCATGTGTTCATCTTTGTCAAAGATAATATCATCTCCTTTGCGTTGTGGGATTATGACGGAAAGAATTTCTTCTGCTAAATGGCCGTTGGATTGTGCTTTCTCGGCATTGTTCTGGCTTCTAAGTGCCATCTGATCTTGATCTTCGCGGGAAATTTTAAAATCTGCTGCAACATTCTCCGCTGTCGCTCCCATCTCATCAATACCGTAGAGCTGTTGCATTTTTGGGTTAACGAACCTCCAGCCCATAGTGGTGTCATAGATTTCTGCATTTCGAGAGAAAGCTGCGGTGGCTTTTGCCATAACAAAAGGTGATCTTGACATTCCTTCAACGCCACCTGCGATAAATAAATCAGCATCTCCAGATCGAATTCCCTGCGCTGCGCTGCCAACAGCATGCATACCAGAAGCACATAGACGATTTACGGAAACACCAGGAACAGTCTCGGGCAGTCCAGCTAAAAGTAATGCCATTCTAGCAATATTTCGGTTATCCTCACCTGATTGATTTACGCAACCATAAATAACATCGTCTACTTTATCCCAATCAACATCAGAATTTCGTTTCATTAAAGTTGAAATTGGCAAGGCCGCAAGATCATCTGTCCTCATTGAAGAAAGTGAACCGCCATAGCGGCCAATAGGGGTGCGAATTGCATCGCATATAAAAGCTTCAGTCATAATTTTTTCTCGGGTCTTTTGGACCAGTCCTTAATTAATAAATTAAAACTAGGTGGTTCAGATTGGTATAATAGAACATTTTAAATTTCAGTGCATTCAGTAAATTATGATCGGATGTGATTTTTCAGTTACTTCGTTTTGTGACGGGCCTTTTTGAGGTTTTCAACGTGGCAAAAACTTGTCAATAATAATGAACCATGCTGATAAGGAAGAAATTTAGAAGTGCATATGTGGAGATTTGCTAATGTCAGATGATTTAAAAGATAAGATATGTGTTCCATGCCAAGGGGGTATACCGCCACTCACGATTGAAGAGGCGAAGTCATTATTGCAGAAGACGCCGGGATGGGAATTGCAGGAAGAGGCTACACGGCTTTATCGATCATTTACAGTTAATGACTTTCAAACCGCTCTTGATTTTGTCAATAAAGTCGGAGTTATTGCCGAAGAAGAGGGACATCATCCCGACATTAAATTTGGGTGGGGTTATATCAATATATTAGTCTTTACTCACAAAATAAATGGTCTTCATGAAAATGACTTTATTCTTGCTGCTAAAATCAATGTCATTGCATGATGAAATAGAAGTTGTATTAACCTTAGTGGAGATGCTGAGTTGACTTGTGGAAAATAATAATAATCTCTTGCTATTGTGCGCTGTATATCTACATTAGAATCAATAACGTTGGTAAACTTAGGGAGGGAACGATGAAAGTTTTTAAAAAAGTTAGGGTTATTCTTTTGGCTACTATCGCATTATCAATGTTTGATAGTAGCTACTTTGCGTCTGGCTTAGCAGCAAAAGAATTAAAAATGGCTAGTTTTATGTCAGCGAAACATCCGGTGAACCGCGGTATTTTGCCGCATTTAGCAAAGAACGTTGCAGCTGAAACTGGTGGTTCATTAAAACTCAAATTATACCCTGGTGGACAGTTGGGCAAAGGTCCAAAAGCGCAATACAAAAGAGTTATTGAAAACGTGGCTGAAATTACTTTTGGGGTGCATGGTTATACGCCCAAGATTTTCCCACGTAGTATGGTTGTGGCTCAACCCGGTGTCGGGAATTCCTCGCAGGAGGTTACCAAGAAATTCTGGAAAGTTTTTGATCAACACCTTAAATCTGAGTATTCGAAAGTGAAAGTCCTGGCGGTTTTTTCAAACTGGCCAGCTATTTTAATTACTCGGAAAAAATCCGTCTCAAAAATTGGGGATATAAAGGGTTTAAAAATTAGGGCGCCTTCGCCGAGTAATATTCCTCAGGTAAAAGGATGGGGTGCTGCTGCAGTGTATATGCCGGTTACGAAAATATATAATTCCCTTCAAACGGGCGTGCTTGATGGAGTATATATTTCTCCTGGAGCATTATATAAACCCTGGCGCCTAGCTGAGCCGGGTGAATATGCCACAGCGGGAATGAATAGTCCTACATCATTGACTTATATTTTTATGAATAAACAGGTATTTGATGGGCTCTCTTCCACTCACAAAGCGGCAGTAAACAAGCATTCTGGTGCAGGATATAGCATGTTTGCGGCAAATTTCTGGGGTAAGATAGATGCGGGACAATTGGCAACAGCGAAGAATGAACAAAAGGGGGTAAAATTTATCCAATTATCAAAATCGGCTGCGGCGGATTTTAATGTTGCTACAGCCCGTTCGGTAGAAAACTTTCTAGCAAAGAAAGAGAAAGCAGGAATACCGGCTCGAGCAATCTATAAGGCTGCTACCCAGTAAAGTTGGTACAAACCATTTTAGTTTGAGTAAAATTATTGAAGGACAATAACAATGGGACGGATGCGGTGCTTATTTTAGTTGATAAGCTTGTTCGTCCCGTTGCCCTTTATGCTGGTGGTGCAGCACTTATCGGCTTGTCTTTGATTACCGTTATTGCAGTTATCTTCCGTTATATATTCAACTCACCCATATTTGGTGCTGATGATTTCAATCAAATGTTCTTAATGGCCACTGTAGCGTTTGGTGTGGCTTATAGTGGTCGGAAAGGTGGCCAAGTGGTCGTTGAAATACTTACTGTCGTTTCTGGGCCAACATTCATTCGTAGAACTGATATTTTTGTAAAACTTCTTGGCTTTGTGATGATGTGTGTATTGACTTGGGTGCTTGTAGAAAGTGGAATTAATGCAGCCGAATATGGTGAAACCACTCGATCTCTCGAAATAACTTTGAAGCCCTTTTTCTGGCTATTAGCCTTTGGTATGGGATTATATGGTTTCGTGTTGTTATCCGAAATGGTGACGTTGTTGCGCGGGCGTGAGATGGATTACTGATGGTTCTTGTTGCACCTTTGAAAAAAAAGGAGAGAGAATAAGTGTCTGTTACGGCCATTGGTTTTGTAGGTCTCTTTGCTCTCTTTGCTTTGCTGTTTTTAAGGGTTCCTGTTGCTATGGCCATGTTAGTTGTTGGTTTCTTTGGTACTGCGGCTATTAATGGTTATACGGCTGCATTAAGTGCACTGGGTACGGAAACTTTCGAAATATCTGTAACGCTCACGTTAACCGTAATTCCATTATTTGTTCTAATGGGGAATTTGGCTGGTGTATCTGGTATGAGCCGAGATCTTTTCAATGCGGCGTATTGCTGGGTTGGCCACTGGAGAGGTGGATTGGCGAGTGCAACGATAACAGGTTGTGCGGGTTTTGCAGCCTTAAGTGGTTCTTCAATAGCCTCCGCTATAACAATGGGTCGTGTTGCCCTTCCTGAAATGAAGCGTTTCAAGTACGACGATAGTTTGGCAACGGGTGCCGTTGCTGCAGGAGGTACCTTGGGTATACTGATACCACCGTCCACTGGTTTAATAATCTATGCTATATTGACTGAACAGTCGATCGGAAGGCTATTTATGGCAGGGATTATTCCGGGTATTTTGCTGACCGGTTTATTTTTACTTGCTATTGCCATAGTGACGCGAATAAAGCCAGAACTTGGGCCCGTAGGACCAGCAAGTGATTTCAAAGAAAAAATTAAATCTTTACAAAAGGCTTCAACAATGGTGGGGATTGTTTTGGCTACTATTGGTGGCATTTATATTGGCATTTTTACGCCGGTTGAGGCTGCTGGTGTAGGTGCTGTCTTGGCATTTTTTGTAGCACTTTATCGAAAGTCTCTTAATAAAGAAAAAATGACCTTTGTTATGCTTCAGACACTCCAAACAACTGCGACAGTGTTTATGATTCTTATTGGAGCGCACGTATTTATACCCTTTATGGCACTTACACATATACCGGCTGATATGGTTTCATTCTTGGTTAACCTTGATGTTGGAAAGACTGGTATCATAATTCTGATTTTAGTTACTTATATATTCTTGGGGACTTTTCTAGAGGGACTGGCTATGCTTGTTTTGACATTACCAGTCGCTTTCGAAGTCATAACACAACTGGAAATGAGTCCGATTTGGTTTGGAATTGTTGTCGTTATTGTTTTGGAGATGGGTTTAATAAGTCCCCCCGTTGGGGTTAATGTATTTGTTGTTAAAAGTGTTGCGCAAGATGTTCCCATGGGGACCATTTTTCGTGGCATTTGGCCCTTCTGGATTGCTATGGGTATTTGTTTGATAATTCTTGTAGCTTATCCGCAAGTTGCCACATTTCTCCCAGACACTATGTTTGATTGATTAAATTATTATAGAAAGATCTATTTTTCTAGTTCTTGCACACGCTTTTCAGCTAATTCGGCTTTCTTCTTTTCACCTAAAACTCGATAAGCACGGGCTAATTTTCGCCAACCGTTAAGGTCATTTGGTTCAGATTTTAGGCGGTTGGCCAGTTGCTCGACCATTGAGAGGATAAAAATTTCCCGCTCTTCTTCCGACATTTCACTAGCGTTTTTGATATCCTCTTGTGTGGGTGCGGCATTTCTTTCTGGTTTTAATTCGTTTGAGTCCTTTGGTGTTGCTTTTAGACGTGGGGTGAATTCAGAAATTCTTAAATTACCGGCTTTAGCCGCATCTAGTAGGCGTTCTCGAACACTATCCATCCAGGGAGCCCCGACTGGTGATATTGAAATTAAATCTACCCAATATTGAATAGCTGAAGCATGCTTTTTAGCCATATAAGAATCTAATCCAAGAAAGTATAGAGCTTTATGTTCCTCGGGATTTAGCCTCTGTGCCATTTTGAAATAATCCCGGACTTCCTGATCGAATTTTCCACCCTTGGCCATGAATCTAGTTTCAGCCGCTGAAGCAGCTAAGTCGGCTCGATTAGGTGCTATATCGATTGCTCTCTTAAATGCGTTCGAAGCCTCATAAAAACGCTTCAAACTAACTAACGATTGTCCAAGTAAAATCCAACCCTTTAATTGGTTTGGATTTTTATCCAAACGTTCTTTAAGTCTTTTGACTAAACTGTTCATCGTGACATTAGCATTATCGATGGAAGGACTGAGGTCCCGGTTTGCAAAAGGAAGGTCGGTTTTTCCGGATGATCCTAAATAGAAATATACAATATAAGACCCAAATGAGATTATCATGGCCAATACTATCGCCGTGACTATCTGAGTTTTCTCACCTGAAATTATTGTATCATCCGTGAATTTGTTTGTAAGATCCTCTGCATTCTTCTGTATTCGCTTCTCTATTTCAGTTCTCAGGGTCTGACCATCTTCAGCGCTAAGTAGGCCATCATTTACATCCCTTTCAATTTCAAACAATTGATTTTGATAAGTTGCCAGATTGTAACCTGTTGAGTGACCAGAGCGAACACGCATAATTGGAACTATAATAGCAATCAACGTAGCCAATAGCAGGACATTACAGGCTATCCAGAAACTCAATTATCGCCCTCCCTATTATCGATTGTTGGGAAGTCTTTTGACAATAATTTTTGACGCCGAAAGAATAAAACCAGACCCATGAGACCAACTAAAGTGATAATTATAGGTCCAAACCATAGGATTAGGGTGACCGCTTTAATTGGAGGATTGAGCAGAACAAAATCACCATAACGAGATACAACATATTTGATAACGGCGGCATCACTATCACCT
Source organism: uncultured Rhodospirillaceae bacterium (assembly GCA_964639965.1). Classification (GTDB taxonomy): domain Bacteria; phylum Pseudomonadota; class Alphaproteobacteria; order Rhodospirillales; family UBA2165; genus TMED23. Next base: position 47,001 of record CAZXGI010000008.1, on the reverse strand, counting down.
GCTAGAATTCTATTGCGCACCAATATCCGCATGTCACGTGCTAGGCGTGCATCTGAGTCATCGATAGATTGATTTTGGCATACGACGCAGCGTAAACCTTTACTAATTGAACGAGCACGTTTTTCTAATTTGGGGTCTTTTAAGATTTCACTAGGGTCAACAGCCATCGTTGTAAAAGGAAAAAATAATATATTTATTATAATAAATATGATCTTCATTTTATCTTCAATTCTTCTAAAATCGGTTTCAAAGTTTCATCCCAATTCTTTTTTGTAATAGGCCCTGTATGTTTGAAACGTATTACACCTTGTTTATCAACGATAAAAGTTTCTGGTGCTCCCATGACACCAAAAGCGATTGCCCCAAGACTTTTAGGATCGTCGCCAATAAGTGTGTAAGGGTTCCCAAATTTTTTTAACCATCGGGGTCCGGACGTGCGGTCTGGTTCCCGCCAATTTATCCCGTATATTGGAATAGTATTACTTGCCTTTAACTTCATTAAAAAAGGATGCTCTATACTACATGAGACACACCAGGAGCCAAAAATATTGACTAAAACAACCCGTTTTTCTAAATCCAAGTTAGAAAGCCCCTGAAGACTGCCTTCAATTGGTGGCAAAGAGAACTCAGGTACTTTCTTATTGATAAGAACTGATTTGATTTTGGCAGGATTTTGATTAAGGCCGGCAGAAAGATAGACTGCAAGGAGACCTAACCCGACTAATGGAATAAAATATAGCCAATGTCTAGTCATTTGCCGGAGCCCCAGCGGTTGGTATCTTTTTGTCCGATGGTGCACCTACGCGATAACGCCGGTCTGTAAGGCTGATGCCCGCTCCCAATACCATGATCGCTGCACCTGCCCACATCCAAGGAACAAGTGGATTAAAATAAATACGTGTTATATAACCGCCACTTTCTTTATCCAGATCCCCTATAACAGCATAGAGGTCTCCAAGGAATGTTGGGCGAATGGATGCTTCAGTAGTAGACATTACGGGATCAGTGTAAATTCTTTTCTCTGGTTCCAGAATCCAATTGATTTCAGGACCCTTGTTTACGATAAATATTCCGCGCAATGCCGTATAATTAGGGCCCTTAATTTTTCGGACATCTTTTAACATATAATTGTAGCCGGCGACATTAACCTGGTCGCCAGGTTTCATAATCTGGATACTCTCAACTTTCCAGGCACTTGACGCTGTCATCCCAGCTATGGCGATAGCTAGGCCAGTATGTGCAAGTGTCATACCCCAGCTTGCTCGCGGTTGGCGTAATAATGTTTGTACATTCTCGCTTAAGGGCTCACGGAATAATTTTATGCGGTTAGCAAGCTCGGTAAATGTTGATATAAATAACCACAAAGAAATAGCCATACCGAGAGATGCAAAAGCGCTTGCTCTATCTACTAGAACCCAAACGAATAAGCCACCAATAATGGATAAAAAGATTGCAAATCTTAACTTCTTTATAGCTGCTCTAAAATCTCCGCGTTTCCACTTTAATAGGGGCGCAAGCCCCATAATTGCTATCATGGGTATCATCATTGGAATAAAGACGCTTTCGAAGTAAGGAGCGCCAACTGAGACCTTGCCTAGGTCTAATACATCTATAAATAAAGGATAAAGGGTGCCTAACAAAATTGAAGCTGCAGCAGCGCATAATAGAAAATTATTTACTACGAGGCCACCTTCTCTTGAGACTGGTTGGAAAAGTCCGCTACTTCTTAGAGTTGGCCCTCGCCATGCAAACAAAATAAAGGCGCCGCCAATTGTAACAATTAACAGTAATAATATGAAAACACCGCGTGTTGGATCCGATGCAAACGCGTGTACAGAGGTGATAACTCCGGAGCGGACTAAAAAAGTACCCAGCAAACTCAATCCAAATGCCGTGATTGCTAAGAAAATTGTCCATGCCTTCAAACTATCCCTTTTTTCGGAAACGATTGCCGAATGTAGTAGAGCAGTTGCTGCTAACCATGGCATGAAAGACGCATTCTCTACCGGGTCCCAAAACCACCAGCCACCCCATCCTAACTCATAATATGCCCACCAGGAGCCAAGCGCTATCCCACCGGTTAAGAACCCCCAGGCCGCTAATGTCCAAGGGCGAACCCATCTAGCCCAGTTAGCATCTACTCGACCTTCGATGAGCGCTGCAACAGCAAATGAAAAGGTAAGTGACAGGCCCACATAGCCTAAATACAATAGAGGTGGATGGAAAGCCAATCCTGGATCCTGTAATAAGGGATTTAAACCGTTGCCATTAACGGGAGCCGGTGTAAGCCTTAAAAATGGGTTTGATGTTAGGAGAATAAAAGCCAATATACCCGCACCAATCAATGCTTGGACACCTAAGATGCGTACTTTCAAGGAAGGCCTTAGATTTCTACCAAAAGTGGCAATAGCTGCGCCATATCCTGCTAAGATCAATGCCCAAAGCAGCATCGAGCCTTCGTGATTGCCCCAGACACCACTTATTTTATAAAGGATCGGTTTTGTACTATGAGAATTAGCTGCAACATTGGTAACTGAAAAATCTGAAACTAAGAAGGCATAGGTAAGAGCAGAGAAAGAGCCAAGAACGAGAATAAATTGGATAATTGCTGCGGGTTTAGCGATAGCCATAAACGGGTAGATGTTTCGGTGCGCCCCTATCATTGGAATTGTGCCCTGAACGCCAGCGATGAATAGCGCTAAAATGAGCGAAAAATGACCGATCTCAACAATCATCAGATTATCTTTCTTTCATGGGTTTCCATTTACCTGATTTTTTCAAAGCTTCTGCCACTTCTGGAGGCATGTATTTTTCATCGTGTTTGGCGAGCACTTCGGTAGCAGTAAACACGTTGTTATTAAAATGCCCCTCGGCAACGATACCTTGGCCTTCTCTGAATAAATCAGGTAAAAGGCCTTTAAATTCTACAACGACAGATGTTTTAAGATCTGTAACTTCGAAGCGATTAATTTTACCTTTTATTACACTACCTTTTTTGACCAACCCACCGATCCGAAGGCGTTGTTGGGGGTTAATTCCATTTTTCAGAAGTTTATCAGTAATTTCAGTCGGGCTCAGAAAAAAAACAATATTGTCCTCAAAAGCAAACAATATGAGACTTGCTGCTACTCCCAATATCACTACGCCAAGAGCGACAAAACTTAGTCGCTTATGTTTACGTTTCATTCTTATTATCTTCTTCTTGTAATAATTGTAATTGACGTTCGGAGGATTTTAAGAACTTAAGACTTTGGATAAGTAAGCCAATCAAAATAATTGCGGACAAACCAAATGCGCTCCAAATAAAATAGCCGTAACCTCCCATGTTGAGGAAATTATATAGAAAATTTGGCATTTATTTTACCTCAACTTGTTGGATTGCGATCGCGCGTATTTTGTTCGTGTTGAGTTCTGCACGCACCCGAATAAAGAGTATCCAGAAATAAAGCGACGCGTAGCCAACTGCCATTAAAATGAGTGGTGTTAGCATACTTGGATGAATTGATGGCCCATCCATTTTTATGACACTTGCGGGCTGATGTAGTGTATTCCACCAATCTACGCTGAACTTAATGATGGGTATATTAATGACCCCAACTATCGATAAGATCGCGGCCGATCGGGCCCCGCGACTTTTGTCGTCAAATGCATTTTGAAGCACCATGTAACCGAGGTAGAGGAAAAATAGAATTAATACTGATGTGAGCCGAGCATCCCACACCCACCAGGTTCCCCACATTGGTTTTCCCCAAAGTGAGCCTGTTGCAAGGGCAAGAAGCGTAAAAGTGGCCCCAATTGGAGCCGTTGATTTTGCGATAACATTTGCCAACATGTGGCGCCAAATTAATGCTGTGGCGCTTGAACAGGCGAGGGCTAGATAGCAAAACATCGCCATCCATGCGGCTGGAACGTGTACATACATTATTCGCACGGTTTCACTTTGTTGATAGTCCGGTGGTGATTCGATTAGGGCATAATAAAGGCCAATACCAATTGTAATTAACGCGACAAACATTGCAATCGGCTGCAAAGCTGATGTTAGCCGCAGAAATCGGTTTGGATTTGCAAAATAGTTTAACATTTTCCCATAGATTTTCTTCAATTCTAATATATTAATGACTTATAGTCTATTTGCATTAATTCGACATTACCAGTTTTCAATATTAAGCCCTTAGGTTGGTTTGGGATTTATTCAGCAGCCAGTCGGAGTGCCGACGCACTAGCCCAGGGACACAAAACCAAAGCGGTTAGAAATAACCCCCCTAGAATCAGTAGTTGTGGCTTACTCGATAGGTCTGTCATTGCTGCATCAACAGCACTTACGCCAAATATTAGAACCGGAATAAACAATGGTAGGACCAATAGTGAGAGTAAAACTCCACTTCGCCGGGCACCTAGAATAAGTGAAGCACCGATTGAACCGATCAAACTCAATGTCGGTGTGCCTAAAGCTAAAGCAACTAATAAGGTGATATAACCCGACGAATTCATATTTAGGAATAGAGCTAATAATGGTGATACGAAAATCAATGGAAGTCCTGTTGTTATCCAATGTGCACAGGTTTTAGCAATAACTATTAGTTCTAATGGCTGTGGCGTCAAAATCAATAAATCAAGACTGCCATCTTCATAATCAGCCTGAAATAGACGGTCCATTGACAGCATTACTGATAGTAAAGCTGAAACCCATATTATACCTGCACTAATCCTAGTTAAAATTCCAGGTTCGGGTCCCACGCTCAATGGAAATAAAATGACGACTATTACAAAAAATAATATAATTATGCAGCTATCGGCACCGTGGCGAACGGCAAGTAGTATTTCACGCTGGATTAAATTTGAAAGAATACTGGGGGATTTACCAATCATTTTAACTCCGTGACGGTATCTTGGGGTCGGCAAACATAGTTATATCAAGAGAATTACTATTTACATCTATATTCTCATGGGTTGCTATGGCAACCATTCCGCCTTTATTTACATGATCAGAAATAACCGAAAAAAGTATGTCTAAAGACTCCATATCTAAAGAAGTGGCAGGTTCATCTAGTAGCCAAAGGGGTGCCCAGGTGGTGCATAGGCGAGAAAGATTTAGACGTCTACGCTGGCCAGCTGATAGGTATCTGGCTGGTAATTTAGAGATGCTTTCAAGGGAAAATTGTTTTAAAGATTTTTGGACGCAATCTTTGTCAATTCCTCCGGAGTTTATTTCTGCCCAGAATCTTAAATTTTCTTCTACCGTAAGGGCACTTTTAATTGCGTCCTGATGACCTACATAATGTATCAGGCTTCGGAAAAATCCTTCATCATCGTATATAGAGCTGTCATTCCATAGCAATTTACCATTAATGGGGCGTAAAAGCCCCGCCATTACACGAAGTAGGGTCGACTTTCCGCTACCGTTGGGACCTTTAAGGCAAAGGATTTTGCCCTCGTCAATTGAGAAGTCAAGGTCAGTGAAGACAATACGTTCACCTCTAACACAGGTTAATTTCTTGCCTGAGAAATTAGTCATATTTTAAAAGTATAGTACTAGGATCAAGGAAACAATAATTTCTGGATATCAATGGAGACTTGGCGGGCAGTATGCGTTGATACTTGCCAATACGATTAGAATACAAGATTATCTTGGAAACCAATGAGGAAAGGTTAAAAAAAGAATATAAAATATAATTAATCCGGTTGTTGGAATAGCTAAAAGCAGAACTTTAAAGCGTGGGCTCATGATATTAAATTCCTATGTTGAGGATAACATTTCTTTAGTGTGATCAATTTGACTTTGCAATGATTTAACAGAATCAAGGCTTTTACGACGTTGTTCTTCAGATAGACCACACTCATTTGGGTACTCATCAGCATTTTGAATTTGTTTCAGATAGGTATTTAATGCTCGGTTTAGCTCCTTTAAGTGAAGTCGCAATGATTGCTGTTCCGGTGTTCCCCGGCGCCGATCCCAACGTCGATAAAATATAAAACCGATTAATGTAAAAAAAACGAAGCCATATGCCCAAAAAATACCGTGACCAGGATCCTCGCTATCGGCAAACCCAAAGTGTGCCCATGTTTTAGAAAAAGGAACAAGTATATGTATTATTAATATGCCAATTAACAAGTTAATACGCATAGCTTATTCTGAACTACTTGTTTTAAGAGCCCGTTCCAAAAAATAAATTCCTTGTCAGATATGTGTAATCTGACTCAATTACCATAATTGCCACAAAAACAAGTAATACAGTTGGAGGACCCAAAATGGCAAAACTTAACGCCCAACGTTCCCATTTTATATGCATAAATACCGCAACAATATAACCGGCTTTCAGCATCATAAAAATTAGGATTAATGTCCACCGAAGATAACCTTGGAAATTGAGATAATCTACCATGTAAGAAAGGGCACTAAGTACAAATAGTAAGACCCATACTTTAATATAAACCCCTAGAGGGTGCTGTTGACCTTCGTTTTGTGACATTTAGTCCCCCTACCACAAATAAAAGAATGCAAAAATGAAAACCCAAACCAAATCGACAAAATGCCAGTAAAGACCCATGGTTTCGACTTCTTCATAAGAGCCTTTTCGGCTTGTGAAGAAACCTTTCTTCTCATTGTCATAATCTCCCCGCCAAACTTTGCGGGCAATGATAAAAAGAAATAAAACTCCGCAAGACACGTGAAATCCATGGAAACCAGTGATCATAAAGAAGGCTGATCCAAATTGAGAAGCGCCAAACGGGTTTGCCCAGGGTCGGACACCATCCATGATTAATTTTGTCCATTCAAAAGCCTGCATGCCAACAAATGAAGCCCCGAAAATGGCTGTTATTATTAAAAATAATACTGTGTTTTTTTTATCTTTACGGTAACCAAAATTTACCGCCAACACCATAGTTCCACTGCTGGTTATCAGTATGAAGGTCATGATAGCAATTAGTATAAGGGGGATTGGCTCTCCGCCCAAAGACAAGGCAAATATTTCACTCACTGGGGGCCAATCAACTGCTGTAGACATTCGAGTTGTCATGTAAGAAATCAGAAAGCATGTGAAGATAAATGTGTCACTGAGAAGGAATATCCACATCATTGCCTTACCCCATGGCACTTTCTTGAAAGTTCGTTGATCCGATGCCCAATCTTCAGTAAGACCGGCGAGCCCCGGTTTCAAATCAATCGGTTGTGCCGCCGCAGTGCTAGAATTTTGACGCGCCATAATGTAAGATCCTTTTTTAACTCATCAACAGTAAAGTGAATAAAATTAACCAAATCATCAATAGATAATGCCAATAGGTTGTGCACAACTCGACACTTAATTTCACGTCAGCAATGGAACCATTTGTCCGCGAAATTTTTCTTAGTTTCAGGACGCTTCGTCCCCAGGCAATTAGCCCGCCGACCATGTGAACTCCATGTAGCGCAGTCACCAGATAAAAGAAGGCATTAGAGATATTATTGTGGGCGTAATATCCTGATTTTACCATTTGCTGCCAGCCATACAATTGGCCAACAAGAAAAGCTATTGTTAGGATTCCTCCAAAAACCAAACCATCACGAACTCCAGTTAGATTGTCTCGCTTCGTATTATTTCGGGCAAATTGCATGGCAATGCTGCTTGCAATTAATACTAAGGTGTTTAACCAGAGCACCCAAGGTTCTGGAAAGGTTTTCCAATTTGCGAACAACATACGATCGCCGTAGGCTATTGTTGTTAATAGGAACACGACTGTTACAACAACCAGAAATACGCGTAGACCTATTTTACCTGATGGCAAGAATAATCCCTGACCATCTGGGGTACCCTCAATTTGCGAGGGATCCGCCAACCAAGGTTTTTTTGAAAGTTCGTTAAAGATACTCAAAGGAAATTTACCCTACTTTATTTTATCTGGTGGCAAGTTTTGAGGTATAAAATCCGCCTTTACACCTGGAACGGCATATTCGTAAGCCCACCGATAACAAATGGGCAACTCCTTACCAAAATTGCCGTGGCCTGGAGGTGTTGATGCCGTTTGCCATTCAAGTGTTGTACTATCCCAAGGATTGTCGCCTGCGGGTTTTCCGTTAAATATACTCACAATAATATTAATGATGAACACTACTTGTGCTGCGCCAACTATCAAAACCATGACCGTGATGAACTCATTTAGCGCTACAGCAGATTCGGGTACAAAAGACGTTTCTCCAATTTCAAAATAACGTCTTGGGACCCCTACAAATCCAAGATAGTGCATAGGAAAATACACTAAATAACTTCCTAAGAAGGTAACCCAAAAGTGGAACTGTCCCCAGCCCTCATGGAGCATTCGGCCCGACATTTTTGGGAACCAGTGATAGATAGCGGCAAAAATTACGAGCACCGGGGCTATGCCCATCACCATGTGGAAATGGGCAACAACAAACATGGTGTCTGATAAGGGTATATCAACAATCACATTCCCCAAAAATAGACCGGTAATACCACCATTTAGGAATGTCAGGATAAACGCTACGCAAAATAACATTGGAATTGTTAAATGGATATTTCCTTTATACAAGGTAAGTGTCCAGTTATACAATTTAAGAGCCGTGGGAACCGCTATAATTAAGGTGGTTGTTGCAAAGAAAAAACCAAAATACGGGTTCATGCCGCTGACATACATGTGATGTGCCCATACAATGAAGCTTAAACCGCCAATGGCGACGATTGCCCATACCATCATTCTGTATCCAAAGATAGGTTTGCGAGCATGTGTGCTGATGATATCAGAAACTACACCAAAGGCCGGTAGAGCAACAATGTATACTTCCGGGTGACCAAAAAACCAAAACAAATGCTGGAACAATAAGGGACTGCCGTTCTCGTGGGAGTTCAGCTCGCCTTGGACAATCATTTCCGGCATAAAAAAACTTGTGCCAAGGAGTTTGTCGAAAAGCGTCATAATTGCCGCAACAAAAAGTGCTGGAAATGCTAGAAGCGCTAAAATTGTTGCAGTAAATATGCCCCAAACCGTCAATGGCATGCGCATTAACGTCATGCCTCTGGTTCGCGCCTGTAATACGGTTACGACATAATTCAAGCCACCCATTGTAAAACCAATAATAAAAAAGGCGAGGGAGACAAGCATCAAAATAATACCGCCATTTATTCCTGGTGTACCCGGTGTTACAGATTGGGGTGGATACAACGTCCAACCTGCTCCAGTAGCCCCACCGGGAACAAAAAAACTTGCCGCTAGTATTAGTGTTGCGAGTAAATATACCCAATAGCTCAGCATATTCATGTATGGGAATACCATATCTCGAGCCCCAACCATCAGTGGGATTAGATAATTACCAAATCCACCAAGGAAAAGTGCCGTAAGGAGATAAACAACCATGATCATTCCGTGCATGGTGACGTATTGATAGTAACTTTCAGCGTCAATAAAAGAAAATACTTCTGGAAAACCCAACTGCAATCGCATTAACCAAGATAGGACTAGCCCAACCATTCCAATGACAATGGCCGTTACCGAATATTGTATAGCGATAACCTTGGCATCTTGGCAAAAGACCCATTTGGTTATGAAGCTTTTAGCATGATATAATTCAACTTCCTCAACCTCAGCTTCCGGTATTATTTGGGTCTCTTCAACAGTGCCATTACTCATTTTTGCCTATCCTCTATCCATCAAATTAAAAATTTCTAACGAACCAAGTTTTTTGAATTAATTTTGCTACTTGAAACAACTGTTTTGATTTTTGACATTTTCTTGGAATTTTTAGCCAGCTGATTTTTGCCCGCTGCTTTCGGGTAAAGTGTCGCAAATGTCTCCTGTTCTTGCAGCCATTTGTTAAACGCTGCTTTGCCATCAACAACAACTGTACCCCGCATTGCATGGTGACCAACGCCACATAACTCTGCACAAAGTATATCGAATTCTCCGGTTCTAGTGGGGGTCAACCAGAAAAACGTTATCATACCTGGAACAAGATCCATTTTGGCTCGGAATTGCGGAACGTAAAAATTGTGGAGTACGTCAAAAGATCTCAAGTTCATCTTGATCGGCACACCCACAGGTAAATGTAAATCGTCTCCCTCAATCAAAACATCATCCTGCCCGTTTGGGTCCTTTGGATTAATGCCAAAAGGGTTGTCATCTGAAACAAGACTGATCTTTGAAGTCCCCAATTTGCCATCTTTACCGGGCAGGCGATAATTCCATTCCCATTGTTTTCCAACTACTTCATACTGTAGGGCATCTTTGGGGACAGTAACAAAATCATTCCAAGCAAGTAGTCCTGGGGTTAACAATCCGACAACACCAGCGGTGGTAATCCAAGTTAACCACCACTCAAGTTTGCTATTTTCTGGATCATAATCTGCTCGGCGATCTGGACGGTACTTATATTTATATATGCAGTACGCCATAAATAAGATGACAATAACATATGCTACACCGGTAATCCAAAAGGTTATATCGATAGCGGTATCTATTGAACCCCAATTTGAGGCTATTTCAGTTGACCACCAAGGGCTCCAGATATGGAATATTACCGAGCCTACACCTAAAATCACAAGTACTACTGCCAGGACCATCCGAATCTATCCTTTACGAATTTATTATTGATTTAACTTAAAAGAAACTGACTAACTTTTTTTACTGCTATATTTTTATACATTCACTTATTCAAAATTCTAACGTCGACTTACTGAGATTCGTTAGGGCGCCTATTTTATTAATTACAAACTCCGCCGCCAGCTTCTCTTTTAGAGGATCCCACGCTTGCCGCCTATTAGGCAGACATTATATCCCTGTAATTTTAAATTCAAGTCTTTTATTAAGCAAAATTCATAAGAAAATGTTACCGGATTTAGTGTTATTATTTAAGGAGATTTCCGAGTCATGTAAGTCTAACGAATTTCAATTATGATTAATAGATTATATGAATTAATCGGTTTGTTTAGATTTTAAAAGTCTGGAATAATTGCAACGCATAGTGTAGTCAAGGCCGACGCGAACCATATGAATTGATTTTTCTGGGGGAACACCGAATGGAAAAAATTGGCAAGGATACGCTTAAAACAAGGCGATCGTTGAGTGTTGGCGAAATGAGTTATGATTATTTTAGCCTTGAAGCTGCATCAGAGGCTGGGCTTGGGGACATTTCTCGTTTACCATTTTCATTAAAAATTCTGTTGGAAAATCTTCTTCGATATGAAGATGGGGTATCGGTTTCTGTCGATGATATTAAAGCTCTTAGCTCTTGGCTGAAGGCTAAAAGTTCTGATAGTGAGATTGCTTTCCGTCCGGCTAGAGTGTTGATGCAGGATTTTACAGGTGTGCCCGCTGTAGTTGATTTGGCTGCTATGCGTCAGGCAATGCTGGACCTTGGTGGCGATCCGCAGAAAATCAATCCGTTAAGTCCTGTTGATCTTGTAATAGATCATTCCGTGATGATTGATAATTTTGGTACGACCGGCTCATTTGATGCAAATGTAAATAAAGAGTTTGAACGTAATCAGGAGCGTTATGAATTTTTACGCTGGGGCTCCAAAGCTTTTGATAATTTCCGGGTGGTACCTCCCGGAACAGGCATTTGCCACCAAGTAAATCTTGAATTTCTGGCGCAAACTGTTTGGACTGACGAGATTGAAGGGAAGTTAATAGCTTATCCGGATACGCTGGTTGGTACCGATAGTCATACCACGATGGTTAATGGTTTGGCAGTTTTGGGCTGGGGAGTTGGCGGGATAGAGGCGGAGGCGGCAATGTTGGGCCAGCCCGTTTCCATGCTTATTCCAGAAGTTATTGGTTTTAAAATGACAGGTGAAATGAGAGAGGGTGCAACAGCAACAGATCTTGTATTACGTGTTGTTCAGATATTACGAGAGAAAGGTGTCGTTGGTAAATTTGTCGAATTCTATGGTGATGCATTGGATGGATTATCTTTACCTGATCGGGCAACACTTGCTAATATGGCTCCCGAATACGGTGCCACTTGTGGCATTTTTCCGATTGACCAAGAAACGTTGCGTTTTTTGCGGTTTACCTCGCGAGACCCTGATCGTGTTAATTTGGTTGAAGCTTATGCTAAAATCCAGGGTATGTGGCGAGATGCACAAACACCAGACCCCGTTTTTACAGATAATTTAGAACTAGATATTTCTACGGTTGAACCGTCAATTTCTGGCCCCAAACGGCCACAGGATCGGATTGATTTGTCTAATGCTGCGTCAGCATTTCAGGAGACCCTTAAAGAAGTTGGTCGTGGAAAGGGCCCGCAAGCGACGGAACAGGAGGGGTATGAGGTTCAAGATGGTGATGTCGTTATTGCAGCAATAACTTCCTGCACTAATACATCAAATCCAAGTGTTTTAATGGCGGCGGGTTTATTAGCACGTAATGCTAATAAGCTTGGATTAAAGCCAAAGCCCTGGGTTAAGACTTCCCTTGCTCCGGGAAGTAAAGTGGTCTCTGATTATTTGGAAGATGCTAATTTACAAGATGATCTTGATGAGCTTGGATTTAACGTTGTTGGTTATGGTTGTACCACCTGTATTGGGAATTCTGGACCCTTGCCTGCGCCCGTTGATCAAGCAATTGTTGACGGAGATTTAACAGTTTGTTCTGTGCTTTCGGGCAATCGAAACTTTGAAGGACGCATTCATGCTCAAATTAAAACCAACTATTTAGCATCTCCACCAATAGTGGTTGCCTATGCTTTGGCGGGTTCAATGACTTGCGATTTATATAGTGATCCTTTGGGAGAGGACCAAGTGGGAAACCCTGTTTACCTTAAAGATATCTGGCCAAGTAACGAAGAAATTAACAATGCAGTGCTTAATCATATTACGCCAGAAATGTTTGCCAGCCGTTATGGCGAGGAAGTTTGGCGAGGGCCTAAACAGTGGCAAAATATTCAGACTGAAGGCAGTGAAACCTACGATTGGCAGGAGGTTTCCACGTATGTTAAGTATCCTAGCTTCTTTGAAGGTATGCAAGAAGAAGCTGGAGATTTTTCTGATATAAAAGGTGCTCGCCAGCTAGCGATCTTAGGTGACTCTATAACTACGGATCATATTTCTCCTGCTGGGGCTATAAAAGCAGATAGTCCGGCAGGTAATTACCTCACAGATAGGCAGGTGCGTTTGCAAGACTTTAATTCGTATGGTTCTCGCCGGGGGAATCATGAGGTTATGATGCGAGGTACTTTCGCTAATATCCGGATTAAGAATGAAATGGTTCCGGGCACTGAAGGGGGTGTTACGAAATACCATCCTTCAGAAGAAGTGATGCCAATTTATGATGCTGCTATGAAGTATGCGAAAGAGGGCGTACCCTTGGTTATTGTTGGTGGTAAGTTATATGGTAATGGTTCATCTCGGGACTGGGCGGCAAAGGGTACTAAACTTTTAGGAGCGAAAGCCGTTATTGTTGAGAGTTTCGAACGGATTCATCGTTCTAATTTAGTGGGGATGGGTGTTTTACCGTTACAATTTAAAGAAGGTCAAAGCCGGATAACCCTTGGTTTGAATGGTACCGAACTTATTGATATTGTTGGTATTAAAGATGGTGTCAAACCCCGAATGAATGTATTGTGTAATATCCAACGGGTTGACGGGTCAACTGAAAGTATTACTCTGGTGTGTCGCATTGATACAGCCGATGAAGTTGAATATTACCGTCATGGCGGTATTCTTCAATACGTCCTTCGTGACTTGAAGGCATCATAAAATATCGAATTTATTTTGCATATTTCCCATCATAAGTTATCTAGAATTTGCTTAAATAGAAGTGTGATCATCGGGCGAGCTGCTTTTGTTATTACCACCAGCAGGAAATCAGCCAGATGGTGACTTGTGTGAGTCAATCAGCTGTATATATTGCGTCTTAATCCATTTAATTTTTTTGGGTATATGAAAAAAATGTCTAAATTTAGAACGCTTGATGATTATGAACTTGCTGGTAAGCGAGTGTTGTTAAGGGTTGATATGAACGTTCCAATACAGGAAGGTGTTGTCACTGACACTGCTCGGATTGCATTATTGGTCCCCACCCTAAAAGAGATCCTAGACAAAGGAGCTAGTATCGTTTTGGCTAGTCATTTGGGACGCCCCAATGGGGAGATAGTAAAAAAATATTCTCTTGAATTTCTTGTACCGGTGCTACAGTCTTTTCTACCGAGTACGAATATTAAATTTTCTCTTGATGGTCGTCATGCGCCTCAATTTGGCGAGATTGTATTGCTTGAGAATCTTCGTTTTAATTCTGGTGAGGAAAGTAATAATCCGGATTTTGCTAAATTTCTTAGTAAATTAGGCGATATTTATGTTAATGACGCTTTTTCTTGTTCTCACAGGTCTCATGCATCAATTGAAGGTGTCGCTCGTTTGATGCCATCTGCAGCCGGTCGTTTGATGCAAAGAGAAATGGAGGCACTTGATCAGGCCCTAAACCACCCTGCTCCACCGGTAGTCGCAATAGTTGGTGGCAACAAGATATCAACTAAACTTGGAGTGCTAAAAAACTTAATTTCTAAGGTCGATCATCTAATTGTTGGTGGTGCAATGGCAAATACCTTTTTATATGCTGCCGGCTTTACGGTAGGGAGTTCTCTGTGTGAAGGTGATATGGCAGAAACTGCAAAGAATGTTTTTAATAAAGCCGAACATTCTGGATGCATGATACATTTGCCGGTTGATGCCGTCGTTGCGTCTAAATTAAGTGATGGCAGCGGATCACATATTGTGGATATTAATGCTGTACCAGCAGAAAAAATGATCTTAGATGTAGGGCCCAACACTGTTGATAAAATTGAGACTTTAATTAGCCAATGTAAGACGTTAGTTTGGAATGGCCCGCTTGGTGCGTTTGAAATCAAGCCTTTTGATGCGGGCACAAATGCGGTGGCTCTGTCTGCCGCAAAATTTACACAGGCAGGCGAACTTTTGACGGTGGCTGGGGGTGGGGACACTATGTCTGCTCTGGCAAATGCTGGCGTGACTGAGAACTTCTCTTATATTTCTTCAGCTGGAGGTGCGTTCCTCGAATGGCTTGAGGGAAAAATATTGCCAGGTGTCTCTGTGTTGGTAGAATAATTATTCAATTGGATCGCGCTCGGGAACTTATTTATTACATTTACTTTTTTTAGTTATTTGAAGAAAATTTGGTCATAGGTTCTCCCTCTGCTAACTATAGCTTTTGGGCTGCATCTATATTTTCGGCTTTGATATGATTGTATTCTCATTCTGAGTTTTATCTAAAATATTATCTAATATAGTTCGAAGATCCTCCGATTGCTTGAGAAGTTGGTTGGCGGCTTCTAGCGCTTCCTGAGAAATGGAATTCGATATTTCTTTGGCAACCTCGTTTACTTCATGGACCGTTACCCCAATTTTTTGGACTTCTTTAATAACCCGTTTTGTTTCATCTTGGATGGACTTAATACGATCGTCTACTGACTGACCAGAACCAGATTTAATTTTCGGTTTTCTCTTATCTCGTTTTTCATATAAATGAACTAGGTTCTTATCATTAGGAACATTATTGCTATGCAGAGCGGTTTGGACTGCAAGTAAGCTTATTTGATCGCTTATGCCTATCATAAGAATTTCAATGTCTTCAATTTTCTCTGTCGTATCATCAAGGCCAGAAACCATGATTTCAGTTTTTTCAACCTCCTCAAAAGCATCGGATGCATTTTGACTTGTTGTGGTTATTTTATTGCTAATGTCTGAAATTGTGTTGTCGTTGAGTGAATGGTCTTGAATAACTGGCTTTTCTTCTTGGAATTCTTCTGAAGAAATTTTTTTGTCTTGGTGTTGATTTATATTTTGAAGGTTATGAGCATTTGGGATAGATTCGATATTCGGTTGGAAATTCTCTTGTCGAGCGATTTCTAAATCTTTGCGCAAGCTGTCAGCTTGCAGCATGTTTTCTCGAAAGATAGTCAATGCATTCGATAATTGGCCTATTGGGTCTGAGTTGGCAAGAAAGGGGATGGGTGCACTTACGTTACCATGAGCTAGTTCTACAGCATTTTCTGCTATTTTTGTCCCTGGTACAGAAATACTTCGGATTATAATCATATGGAAAGAAATGAGTAATATTAGTATGGAGGTGCCACCGATTATAACAATTTTTCGAATTAATTGCTGGGTTTTCTGACTTTCTTGTCGCGCTAGAAGGGAAAAGTTGCCATTATAGTTTATCATTGTGTCTATACTCGGCGCTATATAGGAACTTATTTCACCCAGACGGGTCTTCGCTTTACGATAGATTGAATAAGTCCGGGATAACTGGGCCACATCGTTGCGGTGGCTTTGGATTAAGGTTTCCAATATTTTCTTTTCTTTATTTTTGAGGACAGAACTGTCCAACAACCTGATTAGGCGGCTAATAAGTTTATTTACGTACTTTTGTTTTTCAGTATCCATTACTTCGGCGAATTTTATTTCGCTAATTTTTATTTCACCAAGTAAATTTTGCAGTTCCGGATTAAGTTTGGTTGCGTTTAATTGAGATAATTGTTTTTCAAGCGTTGCAAAAGATTCATTGGCATTTGGCTGGATGCCAATCTTTTTATTAAACCCCAATAAATCTTGAATCTTTATAATTTTGGAGAATTGTTTTTTATGTTCTCCAATACCGTCGTATATGGTCGTAGCTAACTTTTGGATTGTTGGAAATTGTGGATTTTCTGCTAGAGTTTTAAGATCATTAATAATTTTTTCGGCACGTTTGTCATAATTCTCTGCATAGCGTAAGTTTTTTGTCCGAATGAAGTTATTGCTGTCACTATTCAAAGCAACAATCTCAGATTCAATTTTAAAAACTTGTTTAGAGAGGTTGCTAGAGGTACGAACCTGCTGAAATGAATATGTCAATAACTGGTCGGATTTAAAAAGCAGCCCTGCTAAGCCACAAAAAGCTATAATACCTGTTATGGCAATCAACCAACGGCGGGTTATAAAACTAATTCCACCCAAAAAAGATTTATGGGTTCTGTCGTCGCCTATTGGTTCACCTTTAATTCCAAAATTAGGCTCAAGAAAAATATCATTAGAACCATCTTTATTCTGTTTCTTATCTACGGAAGATTGGTCTGTTATATCTTCATTCATGATAATTTCTCGTTTTTAATACTCGTAGCTAGTTTAGCTTCTTGATCATTATTCTAGTGGGCTTTTCTCGTTCTATGTTAGACTGTTTTCTAGTTGTCACGCAAAAATAAAATTTTCTAATTTATCTTACCTTGAGTGACAAAATTGATTTTCGTTTTATCGAGTATAATTATTTTAAACTATCCAGAATCAATTGGTGTATATAAACTTGGCTATTTGCAATATACTTACTGATCGCTCCATCACCTTGGGGTGTTAAGTGGCTGTCAATGCAGATTTGTTTTTTTTATAAAAAAGATTAAAGCGAAGATAGGATTTGTTAACTTTTTTGGGCCACAAAGAGGACAAAATTAATAGTTGCAAAGGTGAGTGTACTTGGGCTTGAATTCACATAAGAAGGGTAATTCTATAAGTGACTGATGATTATAGGTCTGTAGGGGCTACTGTCCAGCCACTCAGGTATCCTGGGAACTTTCGCAAACAGGCGCTTTCAGGATATGAAGCCTCAAAAGAAGTTGATCGGCAGGCTAGGATTACCAAGCCAATGGATGAACCTGCCTTCCGTCGAGCGTTAGCCAAGCTTGATCAATCGCTTGATGCTGATAAGCCTCTAAGGGACGATGTTCCACGAGGGTTTTATTTGAATATTCGAGTGTAATAAAAAGATGACTTTAGTTTTATTGGTTCAAGAATTCATTTATCAAGTCCCAATAAAGAATTAGCAAAATCATTAGCCTTAAATGGTCGCAGATCATCGATTTGTTCGCCGATACCAATTGCGTGGACCGGAACTTTATATTTTTCTGCTAATGATACAAGAACCCCACCTTTTGAAGAACCGTCAAGTTTTGTTACAATTAGACCAGTAATATTAATTTCTTCTGAAAACACCTCAACTTGAGAATGGGTGTTTTGGCCGGTGGTAGCATCGAGCACAAGTAAACAGCTGTGGGGGGCTGTGGCATCTACTTTACGGATTACGCGGGTGATTTTTCTTAGTTCTGCCATAAACTCTTTCTTGTTTTGTAGACGGCCCGCGGTATCTATCAAGAGAATATCAGCCTTTGATTTTTTTGCTTGTTCAAATGCGTCAAAAGCCAGGCTCGCGGCATCCTTTCCAATTTCAGACGCGATAACCTGACAGTCTGCGCGTTTGCCCCAGATTTTTAATTGCTCAATTGCTGCTGCTCGAAATGTATCACCTGCGGCTAAAACAACCTTTTGACCCGAAGCTTTGTATGTTTGTGCAAGTTTACCTATAGTAGTCGTTTTGCCAACACCGTTAACGCCACAAACTAAAATAACGTGAGGTAAATTATGTGGATTGGTCTTTAATGGTATAGCAACAGGTTCCAAGATTTTAGTTATTTCGGTGGCTAAAATCCCCTTGATTTCTTCTGGAGTGATTTCTTTATCAAAACGCGAAGATGTTATTGAATGAACCAAACGACTCGCCGTGTTAACGCCCAAGTCTGAGGTTATTAATATTTCTTCTAATTTTTCTATCGTGTCCGCATCTAGTTTACGTTTTACAAATAAACTATTAATATTTTCCGTGATCCTTGATGATGAACTGCTAAGTCCTGCAGTCAAACGTGATAGCCAACTATCATTTTTAATTTCGTTTTCTTTAGTGGTCATTAATTTACACTTGGAGCTTGTTCTGCTGTTAGGCCATCTGGAGAGGTGCTTGTTATTAAAGCTGAAATGATCTCTCCTTTTTTCTGCTCATTAATTAAAGATACTGGTGCAAAAGTTTCAGTATAGCCTCGGTTCTTACTTTCTACCAAAATACTTGTTATTTTACCCTTAAGACTATGAAAATATTCATCTTTCTTTTGTAAGCCCTTTTTGCGCAAAGCGGTTGAACGATATTTTATGGTTTTAGCGTCAATTTGTGGCATTCGAACCGCCGGAGTTTTTGGCCTAGGAGAGTATGGAAATACGTGGAGGTAAGTAAGGTCAGCTTCGTCAACTAACTGCATCGTTTCGTCAAATAATTCTTCAGTCTCTGTTGGAAAACCAGTGATCAAGTCAGCACCAAAAACGATATTCGCCCTGCTTTCGCGCATTTGGTTGCATAGTTCTATTACATTCTTTCGAGTATGCCGACGTTTCATCCGTTTTAAGATTATATCACTGCCGGCCTGCACACTTAAATGAACATGCGGCATCAGGCGAGGTTCATTTGCAAACAATTCTAATAAGTCTCGATCTATCGCGGCTGGATCAAGAGAGCTGAGGCGGAGGCGTTCTAAATTTGGAACTGATATGAGTAGGTGGCGAATCATTTGACCTAGAGATGGCTTTCCAATTAAATCGTTTCCATAGGATGTAATATCAACGCCCGTTAACACTACTTCACGATAACCATTGTCCACTATATCGTTAATTTGTTTAATAATATGCTCAATGGGTACAGATCGACTGTTTCCGCGAGCAAATGGAATGACGCAAAAGGTGCACCGATGGTTGCAACCTTGCTGAACCTGAATGAATGCTCGGGAGCGAGATTTAAATCCGGAGATCAAATGACCAGCAATTTCTTTTACTGTCATAATATCTGAAATTATTATTTTCTCTTTTAGGTTTGATAAAAGATAGCTTTCAAGTTCAAGTTTTTCTTCATTTCCTAATACTAGATCAACTTCTGCCATATTTTTAAATTTTTCTGGATCTATCTGAGCTGCACATCCGGAAACAATAATACTTAAGTTGGGTTGGTCACGTTTTAGTTTTTTAATTTGACTTAGCGCCTCTCGTTCGGCCTCCGCCGTCACTGCACACGTGTTAAAAATTACTGTTTCGACTAAACCAGCTGTTTCGGCTTGTTTTCGAATAATTTCAGACTCAAAAGTGTTGAGCCTGCATCCGTAAGTGACAATTTCTGGCCTTCTGCATTTCGTCATTTTTTTGCTCATTTAATAGCTAGGTATAATTTTGTTTTTTATTCTATGATTCATAATCTTGAACCATATTGGTGGAACTAGTGCCAGCAAAATCATAATGGGATAACTAAACGGCATTTCATTTTGTGGCGCTTGGTTGGAGAGGAGCGGAAATCTTTTCCCAGGTTTACTGTGATGATCGCTGTGCAAGCCTAGATTGAACGTTGACCAATTGGTTGCACAATGGCGGCAATCCCACGCGTGTTTTTTATTATATGGTTCAATCTCAGCTTGGTCTGTTTTTAGACGTTGTAATCCATAATGCTGGATATATTCAACAATTTCGAGGAGCAGAATAGCCACCACTGTATGGGTGGTTAGGAAAATGAGTCCCTTGACATCACAAAAAAACCACGTGCTGATTAAAAGAATAAGTTGCAGAAAAAAATATAAAATCATGCGGTTTTTGTAACTGAATAGAGGCTGTTCTTTTCTTTCAATAAGCCTTTTTTCTATTTTCCATGCTGACCACCAACCCTTTGTCACGCAACGAATAAGAAAAATATAAACGTTTTCTCCCAGGCGGGCTGTTGCGGGGTCAGATACTGTAGCTACTTTTGAATGATGACCGTGAATATGTTCAATCCTGAAATGGCCATAAAAACAAAACAATAATGTCAACAATCCTATGCTCTGAAATATTTTACCTGTTCTATGGATTAGTTCGTGGGCAGCAGGGAGGCCGACTGATCCGGTAGCCATGCCAATTGAAGCGCCTAAAAATCCAGCGCCTAGCATCGAATTTGTTTCGGAAGCAACCCACATTCCTGAAAAAAATAACATAACTATGAAAGGGAATACTAGGATTAAAGTCAGGTCAAAAGTTACTCCATTCTTTAAATTTTTTTCTGGATTTTGCATTTTTGGCAAAAGTGAATCGATTATCGGAATAATCACCAATATCAAAACAAAAGGTGCACTACCCCATAACGGTGAAATAATTACACCCAAAGAGGCTGAGAAAAATATTAATAATGGGAATAAAAGATAAGGAATCATGAGTTTTTTTATCTAAGAACTTTGGTAGTATTTATAAGTCATTGTTAGCAAATCTCGAAAAGTAGTTTATGGGTTGCGGATAAAGAATTTGCTGTATAACTAATTATACCGTCCAAATTCCCGATTGATTTACCTCGGTTGGTCCGGACATAAATACATGATTATTGGCATGCCATTCTATATCTAGGTTGCCGCCATTTAATTCAACAATTGCTTTTCGCTCAGTCAGTTCTCGGCGCACGGCAGCAACAAGTGTCGCACAGGCACCGGTTCCGCATGCTTGGGTCATACCCGCACCCCGTTCCCAGGTTTGAAGGCGTATCTTCTCGCGAGATAATATCTGGGCTACGCTAACATTTGTTCTATTGGGATAAAAATGATGGAATTCTAATATAGGTCCAATTTTTTCTAGTTCAATTTGTGTTAAATCGTCAACGAAGAAAATTGCATGCGGGTTTCCAATACCAACTGCCACCGGATTGGATAGAGGTCCTTCAGTTATATTAAGTGACAGTGTATCCATTGCCTCTGACAGAGGTATATCTTGCCACTCAAGGTATACCGGGCCCATGTCAATCAAAATGCCATCCGTTACTTTCTTCGCAGTTAGTAAGCCCGCCATAGTTTCTATCGTTGCAGAGCGTGAACCTTTTTCATCTATAACAAATCTGCCAATACAACGGGCTGCATTTCCGCAGGCTTCGACTTCTCCACCATCTGCATTATGAATGCGCATTCTGATATCAGCTTTTGCATCAGTCTTTTCCAGTATAATTAATTGGTCGCAACCAATTCCATTGCTGCGATCACATATCGCTTGTATCTGGTTGGCATTAAGTTGTATTAGCCGATCTCTGCCATCTATAACAACAAAGTCATTACCCGCACCATTCATTTTTGTATATCTTAAAGTACCCATATTGGCGATATAGAGCCGAAATGGCTTCAAGTCCACTAATTTTCTAATTATAGGGTTTAAAATTCATTTTCTAAGCTGATTAAAATATCGTGGTATTGAGGTGGGAATCCGCAACGTTTTGCTGTATCACTCTCAATAGTTAGAGTTTTAAGAAATTTTTTTCTATCGGCTAGTTCTAGAAGAGAACCATCACCATATACAAGGTTTATATATTAGATCTTTTTTTAATTTGTTGAATTGATTAATTGTAAATTAAGCGCTTAACATAAAGAATTGCGGTATTTTCAATAAAATGCATTCGATTAAAATCATCAATAGCTTGACTAAATATGCATATATCACTAGCTTGCCCGCCTTTACGGATAAATTTTAATTCGTGACGTCTCCAATTGGATTATCTGTTTGTTTAATAAAAGCGGTGAGGGGGCGCCGCCAGTCCGCGAGTTTCGCGCACTGGCGTTTTTTGCTTATTATATATAGGGTTAAATTTGCGTGTTTGATGGTTTAAGCGAAAAATTAGGTGATATTTTTGAACGCCTTAAAAAAAGAGGGGCGCTCAGTCAGGAAGATGTTTCCGAAGCTATGCGGGAGGTCCGTGTTGCGTTGTTGGAAGCTGATGTTGCTTTGCCCGTTGTTAAAGAATTTATCGAAAGTGTTAAAAAGCAGGCCATTGGTCGTGATGTTATAAAGAGTGTTACACCGGGACAGATGGTCGTAAAAATTGTTAATGATCATCTAGTAGACATGTTAGGCCCTGAAGATGCTGACATTAATTTAGCCGCAAGCGCACCCGTACCAATTTTAATGGTTGGTTTACAGGGTTCTGGAAAAACAACAACGGCAGCTAAGTTGGCCCTTCGTCTAAAAAGTAAAGATCGAAAAAAAGTATTAGTTGCAGGGCTGGACGTAGCGCGTCCTGCAGCTCAGGATCAACTTGCACAACTCGCATCTCAAGC
This sequence comes from uncultured Rhodospirillaceae bacterium, assembly GCA_964639965.1. Classification (GTDB taxonomy): domain Bacteria; phylum Pseudomonadota; class Alphaproteobacteria; order Rhodospirillales; family UBA2165; genus TMED23. Next base: position 24,101 of record CAZXGI010000008.1, on the reverse strand, counting down.
CGAGGTCAGTGATTTACCCCCTGTATTTGGAGAGCAGCCAGTAGGCATTGCAAAGCGAGCAATGGTGAAAGGGCGTCAGGAAGGTTATGATGTTGTAATTCTTGATACAGCTGGTCGTTTAGCAATAGACCAAGAACTTATGCAGGAAGTTGCTGAAATTAGGAATGTTGTCGCCCCTGCCGAAATATTATTGGTTGCTGATGCTATGGGAGGTCAAGATGCTGTTAACGTTGCGTCGGAATTTAATGCAAAAATAGGGATAACTGGCATAGTTCTCACCAGAGTTGACGGTGATGCTCGGGGTGGCGCCGCTCTTTCCATGCGCTCGGTTACAGGTTGTCCAATTTAATTTATGGGTGTTGGCGAAAAACTCGATGCCCTTGAAACTTTCCAGGCAGAGCGTATAGCCAGTCGTATTCTTGGCATGGGTGATATAGTTGGCCTAGTTGAGAAAGCCGGTGAAGTGGCGGATCAAGCTGAAGCAGAGAAAATTGCCAAGCGTGCAATGAAGGGTCAATTTACTTTAGAGGATTTGCAGCAACAGCTGGCTCAAGTCAAAAATATGGGTGATGTCAATAGTTTGATGGGTATGTTGCCTGGTGTTGGTAAGATGAAAAAACAAATTGCTGAGGCCAACATTGATGATCGAATGATAGCACGACAAGAAGCAATTATATTATCCATGACATTAAAAGAGCGACGAAATCCAAAATTATTGAATGCAAAAAGGCGAAAGCGAATTGCTGCCGGTTCAGGAACTAGTGTACAAGATGTAAATCGTTTGCTTAAACAATTTCAGCAAATGGCTAATATGATGAAAAAAATGGGCAAGAAAGGGATGAAAGGTATGATGCCTGGCATGAGCGATGGAATGCTTGGCGGTATGATGCCACCCCCAGGAATGAAGTTCTAGGTTAAAATTTTTAATTCAAAGCAAAGAAAGAGGAAATAAATATAATGTCTACTAAAATTCGTTTATCGCGCGCTGGAGCTAAAAAGCGTCCGTTTTATCGCATTGTTGTTGCGGATACTCGGAGCCCACGCGACGGCAGATTTATCGAACGATTAGGTACTTATAATCCAATGGTAGCTAAAGATCATCCGGAGAGAATTGTGCTTAAGGAGGATCGGATTAGGCATTGGCTCGCAAATGGTGCGTTGCCAACAGATCGTGTTGCGCGTTTTTTGGGTGCGGCTGATATTATTGAGAAGCCAGTTTATGCCGAGCAGACTAAAAAACACCTTCCTCGAGCAAAAACCTTGGAGCGCATAAAAGAAAAGGAAGAAGCTGAGAAAGCAGCTAAAGAAGCTCCGGCGGAAGAGGCGAAAGCTGAGGAAGCTCCGGCGGAAGAGGCGAAAG
>CAZXGI010000008.1:5068-22641 GCA_964639965.1 uncultured Rhodospirillaceae bacterium | reverse complement strand
TAAAAAGTTTAGATCAGAAACGGATTTGTGTGGGTGCTATAGTCGGATCACATGGTTTGAACGGTTATGTAAAGATAAAAAGTTTTATGGTTGTTCCTGAAGATATTGTTGCTTATGGACCATTGACTGACAAACAAGGTAAACGAAGTTTCAATTTAGAGTTAATCAGCAGCAATAAAAAGGGATTTGTTGCAAAAATTAGTGGAGTGAATGATCGAAATACTTCTGATGCGATGAGGGGGATAGAATTATATTTATCAAGAGATTTATTACCTGATTTGGAAGGAAATGAGTTTTATTATTCAGATCTAATTGGTTTAAGAGTTGAAAAACCGAGTGGAGAGATGATCGGTATAATAGGTATGATAGATAATTATGGTGCTGGTGAAATTATAGAAGTGGATTTAGTAGATGGTGGTAAAGAAATGTATAAAATATCACCAGAAGTTGTTCCTGAGATTGATTTGAAAAACGGACGTATCGTGGTTGACCCTCCCATTGAGGTTTTTGCGGAGAAGAACCATGGTAAATTAAAAACTAGGGAAATTTGATGGCGAAAAATATGCCAAAAGCGATTCTATCAGGTGGTACCTGGGCGACCCAGAAGTGGAGGGCTTCGATATTAACGTTGTTTCCTGAAATTTTTCCAGGATCGCTCGGTTTGTCATTGGCTGGAAAGGCTCTAGCAGAAGGCCTCTGGTCAATCGAAACAGTTGATATTCGGGATTTTGCTACTGATAGGCAGAAAACCGTTGACGATGCGCCTTTTGGCGGTGGGGTTGGGATGGTAATGAGACCTGATGTTATAGATGCAGCGCTTATGTCAGTAAATAAATCAAATATTTTACCACTTATATATGTCACGCCGCGAGGAAAACCACTCACACAGACTCGCGTAAAAGAGCTGGCTAGTGGTGATGGCGTAATTATTTTATGTGGTCGTTATGAAGGAATTGATAATCGTGTGCTCGATGCATGGGATATTGAAGAGGTTAGTTTGGGTGATTTTATTTTGTCGGGTGGGGAAATAGCGGCACTGGCGTTAATTGATTCGTGTGTTCGTCTTTTGCCAGGAGTTATCGGGAATAAGTTGGCTCCAATTGAAGAGAGCTTTGAGGAAGGATTACTTGAATATCCCCATTATACCCGACCTAGAGATTGGAATGGGCGGAAGGTCCCTAATATTTTATTATCAGGTCATCATGAAAAAGTAAGGGTTTGGCGACAAATGCAGTCTGAAAAAATTACGAAAGAAAGACGATCTGATTTGTGGAAAAAATATAATTTAAAACATAATAATAGATTTAATTAACATTAGGAAATTTCAAAATTTAAATACTAGTGTAAGGAAAGTAAGATGAATATTTTGCAAGAAATTGAGCGGGAGCAAATTGAGAAGCTGAGTGCAGACAAACCGATGCCAGAATTTGCTCCAGGCGATACAATTAAAGTGAATGTCAAGGTGATTGAAGGTGAGCGCGAGCGTATTCAAGCTTATGAAGGAGTTTGTATTGCTCGCAAGAATAATGGTCTCCACTCAAACTTTACTGTGAGAAAAATTTCTTATGGTGAGGGCGTAGAGCGAGTATTTCCTCTTTTCTCGCCAAACGTTGAAAGTGTTGAAATTTTGCGCCGGGGTGATGTGCGTAGGGCTAAATTATATTATCTTCGCGGACGTCAAGGAAAGCGAGCGCGTATTGCAGAACGAACTGACGGGTACGCAGCTAAGCTTTCGGCGGCTGATCGGGAAGTAGTTTTGACTGAAAAAGAAAAAAGTAAAAAAGTTGGTGCTGTAAAAAAGACGCCTAAGGCTAGAGTAAAGACTAAAAAGTCAGTTGAGACTGTTGAAGAGCAGACAGAAGAAAAGAAAGAAGACTAGTACTGTTTGAAAATTACTTCTGTAGAGATTTTTATAATTACTATTATGCGAGTGATCTAAGATGAAAGAAGCGACAACCCTGTATGATAAAATATGGAATTCACACATTGTTGATGAACAAGAAGATGGCACTTGCTTAATATATATTGATAGGCATTTGGTGCACGAGGTTACGTCGCCCCAAGCCTTTGAAGGGTTGCGTAATGCTGGCCGCAGTGTGCGTCGAACTGATCTGACTCTTGCTGTTGCTGACCATAACGTACCAACGACTGATCGTTCTGGCATAATCAAGGATGAAGAATCTAGAATTCAAATTGAGGCACTTGAAAAGAATTGTTCTGATTTTGGTGTAGAACTTTATTCAATGAACGATATCCGACAGGGAATTTGTCATGTAGTCGGACCGGAGCAAGGGTTTACTTTACCAGGAACGACATTGGTGTGTGGTGACTCTCATACAGCAACGCACGGTGCTTTTGGCTCAATGTCATTTGGTATAGGTACATCGGAGGTAGAACATGTTCTGGCGACCCAAACTTTAATCCTACAAAAATGTAGAAATATGAGAGTAACCGTCAACGGCAATTTGCCCGAGGGAATTACGGCAAAAGATTTGATACTTGCGGTTATTGGTAAAATAGGAACCGCTGGTGGGACTGGCGCTGCAATAGAATTTTCCGGTGAAGCCTTTAAATCACTGACTATGGAAGGAAGGATGACCGTTTGCAATATGACCATTGAAGCAGGAGCACGTGTTGGATTGTTTGCTCCAGATAAAACAACGTTTGAGTACCTAAAAGGTCGCCCAAAATCTCCAAAAGGAGGTGCTTGGGAACTTGCTGTTGATTATTGGAAGACTTTAAAGACTGATCCTAAAGCAGATTTTGATGAAGAGGTAGTGATTGACGCTTCAGAAATCAGTCCACAAGTTACTTGGGGCACGAGCCCTGAAGATGTAACGACGATAGATGGTCAGGTCCCTAATCCAGCCGATGAAGAAGATGAGAATCGCCGCAGTAAAATGGAGCGATCTTTGGAATATATGGGACTCGAAGCAGGTACGTTAATGAAAGATATTAAGATAGATACGGCTTTTATTGGTTCTTGTACCAATAGTCGTATTGAAGATATCAGAGCTGCAGCCGAAGTTGCAAAGGGAAGAAAAGTTGCGAGTGGTGTTCAGGCGTTAATTGTACCGGGCTCTGGGTTAGTTAAAGAACTTGCTGAGGAAGAAGGTTTAGATCAAATCCTCGTTGAGGCTGGATTTGAGTGGCGAGAAGCTGGTTGTTCAATGTGTTTGGCAATGAACGCGGATAAATTAAAGCCTGGTTCTAGAGCTGCGTCGACGTCAAACCGTAACTTTGAAGGTCGACAGGGTCCTGGTGGCCGGACCCATTTGGTCAGTCCAGCAATGGCTGCCGCCGCAGCTATAGCGGGTCATTTGACCGATATTCGAGATTTGGATTAGAAGAGGAGATATTTTATGGAAAAGTTTGATAAATTAACTTCGGTTGCTGCTCCATTGCCTTTGATTAATGTTGATACTGACATGATTATTCCCGCAAGATTCTTGAAGACAATAAAACGTACCGGCCTTGGTGCAGATTTGTTCAGTACATTGCGGTTTAATGAAGATGGCACTGATCGTGAGGATTTTGTCTTGAATAAACCGGCTTACAAAGATGCTGAAATTCTTATCGCCGGAGAAAATTTTGGTTGTGGTTCTTCACGGGAGCACGCTCCTTGGGCTCTACTTGATTACGGCATCAAATGCATTATTGCGCCAAGCTTTGCAGATATATTCTATAATAATAGTTCAAAAAACGGCATATTGTTAATACAATTATCGCAAGAAGAGGTTGACAAGTTGATGATAGACGCTGAAAGAGGGGCGAATGCGAAGATGTCTATTGATTTGCAATTGCAGGAAATAATAGGTCCGGATGGTGATGTCATTAAATTTGAAGTTGATGCCTTTAAGAAGCATTGTTTGCTTAATGGCTTAGATGACATAGGGCTGACCTTTCAGAAGGCTGATAAAATTAAAGAATTTGAGGTAGCACAAAAAAATTCCCATCCTTGGTAATCAAGATTAAACTTTGTTTAAGAGAGAAACGATGTCTGCTAATAGTAAATTATTGCTTTTACCCGGTGACGGAATAGGCCCTGAGATAATGGCCGAGGTTCGGCGTGTAATTGATTGGATGGATAAACGCCGTGGGGTGACTTTTGATATCAGTGAGGGTTTGATTGGTGGTGCTGCTATCGATAAAACTGGGATGCCATTGCCAAACGAGACACTTGAAGCTGCTCATGCGGCTGATGCCATTCTTTTAGGTGCAGTTGGCGGACCGAAATGGGAAATTTTGCCCTTTGAGATTCAGCCTGAGAGAGGGCTTTTGGGTATACGTAAAGAGTTGGGTTTGTTTGCTAATTTGCGCCCAGCTATTGTTTTTGACGCTTTGGCAGAAGCGTCTACGCTAAAACTTGATATCGTTAAAGGCCTCGATATTATGATAATAAGGGAGCTTACTGGAGGGATTTATTTTGGTGAGCCCCGCGGTATTGAAGATACGGATGACGGCGAACGGAGAGGCTTTAACACGTTAACCTATAACACATCTGAAATCCAACGAATTGGGCGCGTTGCTATGGATTTGGCAAAAAAACGCACTAATCGGGTTTGTTCAATTGATAAGGCAAATGTTTTAGAATCAACGGTCATGTGGCGAGAAGAGATGGTTAAGATAGGGGAAGATTATCCAGAAATTGAACTTAGCCACATGTATGTTGATAATGCAGCAATGCAGTTAGTTCGTAATCCAAAACAATTTGATGTAATTGTAACAACAAATATGTTTGGTGATATTTTGTCGGATTGTGCGGCTATGTTAACAGGTTCATTGGGAATGCTTCCATCTGCTTCATTAGGAGCTCCTGACAAAAGTGGACGACAAGCTGCACTTTACGAGCCTGTACACGGTTCGGCTCCAGATATATCTGGCCAAGGTATAGCTAATCCATTGGCGCAAATTCTCAGTTTTTCGATGTTGTTACGGTACTCGTTTGATATGTTTGAAGATGCTGATTTTGTTGATCAGGCAGTTCAGAATGTACTCGATCAAGGGTTACGTACTGCTGATATTAAGGGTGATGGAATGACGCATGTTTCTACTACTGAAATGGGTGATGCTATCATCAATGAACTCGATAAATTAGCAGTTTAATTATTAAATCTTCGATTTGGAAAAGGGGAAGAGCAACATACGCCCCTTTTTCCATATTTCACTGAGGGATTGTGGAGAACAAAAATGGGTTATAAATACGCAATTGTTGGGGCAACTGGTAACGTTGGGCGTGAAATTCTTCAAATCCTAGCTGAACGTGGAGTTTCTAAAGGAGATGTAACAGCAATTGCATCTTCTCGATCGGTTGGATCAGAAGTATCATATGGTGAGGATGAAGTTCTAAAAATTCATGATTTGGACGAATTTGATTTTGAAAAAACTGATATTGTTTTGTCTAGTCCGGGAGCTAAAGTTTCGAAAGAATATGTTCCACGTGCAACTATATCAGGTGCTGTCGTTATAGATAATACATCGCAATTTCGTATGGATCCTGAAATTCCTTTGGTAGTTCCTGAAGTAAATCCGGAGGCAATTGAGGGGTTTCGCAACAGAAATATTATAGCAAATCCAAATTGCTCAACTATTCAGCTGGTCGTGGCATTAAAGCCATTACACGACTTAGCAACAATTCGGCGGGTTGTTGTTTCAACATATCAGTCAGTCTCTGGCGCTGGTAAATCGGCGATGGACGAATTATTCAACCAGACCAAGGGTATTTATATGAATGAGCCAGAACATAAGTTTCAAGAAACCTTTTCTAAACAGATTGCTTTTAACGCAATCCCGCAAATTGATATGTTCATGGAAGATGGACTTACTAAAGAAGAATGGAAAATGATGGTTGAAACGAAAAAAATTCTTGACCCGGAGATTAGGATGACGGCAACGTGTGTGCGGGTACCGGTTTTTGTTGGCCACGCTGAGTCTGTCAATATTGAATTTGAGAAACCAATATCGACCGAAGAGGCTCGGGAAGCTTTGCGCGTTGCTCCAGGCGTAGTTGTTGTGGATCATAGAGCAGATGAAGGTTATGTTACCCAAGTTGAATGCGCAGGAGAAGATCCTGTTTATGTTAGCCGGGTTCGCGATGATATTACGCTTGAGAATGGCCTAAATCTTTGGGTTGTTGCCGATAATCTTCGAAAAGGAGCTGCTTTAAATACGGTCCAAATTTCTGAAACCCTAATACGAGATCATTTAGGATAGAAAATTTCTTTATTCTAGAAACCTGTTTTCTTTAGACAAGTGATTCTAAATAGTTCCTATCTTCTCTATTGAATTTGACGGGGTTGATTAATCTACTGATCGAATTTAGTGATCCTAAAAAATATGTTTGAAGTCCCTCGACTTTAGTCTTATTTACTAAGACCGGCGTATAGTTGTTTTGAGGTTTTTTTCTTATTAGACTTAAATAAAATAAATAAGGTTTAGTTCATGAATACGCGGAACCGCCCACTTTCTCCTCATTTACAGGTTTATAAACCACAAATTACCTCGGTTCTATCGATAATGCATAGAATAACGGGGATAGGCTTAGCTGCGGGGGCGCTCGTGTTGGTATTGTGGTTAGGAGCGGTATCTGCAGGAGAGGCATATTATGAATTAGCGAAAGCTGTTGCCATGCATTGGATTGGTCAAATATTCTTGATAGGCTGGATGTGGGCGCTTTTCTATCACTTTTGCAATGGTATCCGACACATGGTTTGGGATTTGGGTTTAGGGTTAGAGATGAGCCAGGTAAGGGTCTCAGGATGGGTTGTTATCTCTGCATCGATTTTATTTACGCTTGCTAGCTTGCTAGTAGGTTTTGAATATTTTGGAAACATTTAGCATGAGGTTTTTTAAACAGCTTAGAGGATTAGGGGGCACCAATGAAGGTACAGTCCACTATTGGATCCAAAGAGTGACGGCTATAGCCCTTGTACCACTGACTTTATGGTTCATGTTCTCAACCGTTATTATGAAAGATATCAGTTATTCTGATTATCGAGAATGGATGAGTTCAACTAGCAATATAGGATTAATGATATTACTTTTGGTAGTTTTGTTCTATCATATGCAGCTTGGCCTTCAAGTTGTAATTGAAGATTATATTCACAATGTAAAGGTGAAACTCTTACTTTTGTCAGCTAATAAGATACTAACATTATGCTTTGCCCTATTAGGTGTATTTTTTTGTTTATTATTGGGTTTTAAGGGCTAATTGCTAGTATGCAGAATTCATATAAAATAATAGATCATATTCATGATGTGGTTGTTGTGGGAGCTGGCGGTGCTGGTTTGAGGGCTACACTGGGCATGACGGCTGGAGGGCTAGATACGGCCTGCGTAACCAAAGTCTTTCCTACTCGTTCACATACAGTTGCCGCGCAAGGAGGTATTGGAGCGGCACTGGGAAATATGAGAGAAGATAGCTGGCAATGGCACATGTATGACACGGTGAAAGGTGCTGATTGGCTTGGCGATCAAGATGCTATCGAATATATGTGCAAAGAGGCTGTCCCTGCTGTACATGAGTTGGAACATTTCGGTGTACCATTTTCACGAACAGAAGAAGGAACAATCTATCAAAGGCCTTTTGGTGGACACATGGCCAATTTTGGTAAAGTGCCAGTGGAGAGAGCTTGTGCAGCGGCCGATCGAACCGGACATGCTATTTTGCATACATTATATCAGCAATGCTTAAAATATGACGCTAAGTTCTTTATCGAATATTTTGCAATTGATTTGATTATGGATGCCGACGGGGGATGTCGAGGAGTGATGGCATGGAACTTAGCCGATGGCACGATCCATCGTTTTATTGCCCACCAAACTGTTTTGGCGACAGGTGGTTATGGGCGGAGTTATTTTTCCGCCACCTCTGCTCATACATGCACTGGCGACGGTAATGGTATGGTGCTGCGAGCGGGGTTACCGATGGAAGACATGGAATTTGTGCAATTCCATCCAACCGGTATTTACGGAGCAGGTTGTTTAATTACAGAGGGAGCCCGTGGGGAGGGTGGTTACCTAACCAATTCTGAAGGCGAGGCTTTTATGGAACGTTATGCTCCAACAGCAAAAGATCTTGCGTCTAGAGATGTGGTTAGCCGTTCTATGACAGTCGAGATTAGAGAAAACAGAGGAGTTGGGGTAAATAAAGATCATATATTTCTGCATCTCGAACACCTAGGTGCAGAAGTACTTAACAAGCGATTGCCAGGAATTACAGAAACGGCCAGAATTTTTTCTGGGGTGGATGCTACAAAAGAACCGATACCAGTACTTCCAACTGTTCATTATAATATGGGTGGTATTCCAACAAATTATCATGGTGAAGTTTTGCGCCCAAGGAAAAATGATCCCGATGCTATTTGTCCAGGCCTGATGGCAATTGGTGAGGCGGCTTGTGTGTCAGTTCACGGCGCAAATCGACTTGGTACAAACTCGCTATTGGACATTGTAGTTTTTGGACGTGCCGCCGCTATCAAAGCTACCGAACTTTTGAAGGATTGTCCTAAAGCAAAGCCAGCTGGGAAAAATGCTGGAGAGGGCGCAATTGACCGTTTTGATCGTTTGCGTTTTTCAAGTGGAAATCAAGGGACGGCAGAAGTTCGTTTAGATATGCAAAGAGTTATGCAAAGTAACGCTGCAGTATTTCGAACGTCTGAAGTGTTAAAAGAAGGTGTAGATTTAATTAGTAAAACTGCCGATAAATTGGTAGACCTGAAGGTTAATGATCAATCATTAATTTGGAATTCAGACTTAGTTGAAACCTTGGAGCTCGAAAACCTAATGGCTTGTGCGAAGACCACGATGATTAGCGCTGAGGCTAGGCAGGAGTCGCGTGGCGCACATGCTCATGAAGATTACCCAGACCGTGATGACAAGAATTGGATGAAACATACTTTAGCTTGGCTTGATGATAGGTGGAATGTAAAACTAGGTTATCGACCGGTGCATGAATATACGCTGACCGATGAGGTCGAATATATTACACCTAGAGCTCGAGTATATTAAGTTGCTAGAAAGATATTAGGAAAAGGATGGTTGAATTTACGCTTCCCAGTAATTCAAAGGTTGTTAAAGGTCAATATCACAAAGCCAATGGCCGAGCTGTAAACCTGAAGAAATTTAAAGTTTACCGATATGACCCTGACCAGGATAAGAATCCGCAATTGGATACCTATGAAGTTGATATGGATAACTGTGGGCCAATGGTGCTTGATGCATTGATCAAAATAAAAAATGAAATGGATACGACTTTAACTTTCCGAAGATCTTGTCGAGAGGGCGTATGCGGTTCTTGCGCGATGAATGTTGATGGAACAAATACATTAGCTTGTACGAAAGGTATAGAAGAAATCAGAGGTGATATTGCAATATATCCTTTACCCCATATGCCGGTAATTAAAGACCTGGTTCCGGATCTTACAACCGCATATTCTCAATTAACTTCTATTAAACCTTGGATCAAATCTGAACCCCCGAATCCCAATAGAGAGAACTTGCAAAGCCCAGAAGAAAGGGAAAAACTTGATGGACTTTGGGAATGTGTTTTGTGTTTTTGTTGTCAGACATCGTGCCCTAGTTACTGGTGGAATGGAGATCGTTATTTGGGTCCAGCAATATTGCTACAAGCGTACCGATGGATTGCTGATTCGCGCGACGAGAGCACCAGTGAGCGTCTCGATGATCTGGAAGATCCATTTAAATTATATCGGTGTCATACTATTATGAATTGCACAAATACTTGCCCTAAGTCCTTAAACCCAGCTAAGGCTATAGCCTCGACAAAGAAAATGATGATTGAACGGATGTGATATTCCTTTGTCTCGAATTATCAAATATTTTCTATTTCAGTCTGGCTTACTAGCTGCTTAATCCCTTCATACTATTAACTTACCATAAATGATTTGAACCTTGGTCTCTTTACAAATTGGAGTTTTGGATTTAATTAGCAATTTATATTGCGAAAAAAAATAAAAAATAACCTGGATGGAGTGGGAGATTTATATCGTAGAAGGATTGACGATGGTCGTTTGTCTGCGGATCCAGCTCAGGAATTATTAGTTGAAAATCTACAATTCCTGCAAAGTGACCTGATTGGTTATTGCCCTCGCTATCATCGGTCCTTCTGGAAAGAACGCCTAGGGCTCTTTCGGGGGTCTACCGAACCGCCCCAGGGACTTTACATATATGGAGGTGTTGGGCGAGGTAAATCCATGTTAATGGATTTATTTTACGAAACCGTAAACATAAAAAGAAAACGACGCATACACTTCCATGCATTCTTGCAAGACGTGCATAGCCGTTTTAATGATTTTCGCCGCAAAAATACTGATGGTGGTGATCCCGTACCAAGCGTTGTTAAATCAATCTCTGAAGAAGCTTGGCTGCTGTGTTTTGATGAATTACAAGTCGTTAATATTGTTGACGCGATGATTCTGGGGCGTTTATTCAAAGGATTACTCGAACGCGGTGTCGTAATCGTAACCACATCAAATCGCCCGCCACATGATCTTTATAAAGAAGGTCTTCAACGGGAAAAATTTTTGCCTTTCATTGACTTAATTTGCCAAAGACTAAATATTTTTCACCTGGGTGGTGCGCGAGATTATCGGTTGGAACGAATGTTGGATATGCGTGTTTATTATCAACCGTTGGGTGACGAAGCGGATGCAGAATTGGACCACTATTTTTCTGAATTGACAAAAGGTTATACTGCGAAAACTGAAAAGATCGAAATAAAAGGCAGGTTTGTCACGATATCTATGGCTGCCGCAGGTGTTGGACGTAGCAGTTTTGCAAATTTATGTTCAAATGCTCTAGGGGCAGCTGATTATCTTGCTATTGCTGAACGTTATCATACTTTAGTCTTAGATAGAATACCATGTATGGACGAGGCGCAGAAAAATGAGGCCCGACGTTTTATTACACTGATTGATGCGCTTTATGAGAATAAAGTTAACCTCATCTGTTCGGCTAATGCGCCGCCCGAGAAACTTTACGTTTTGGGTGAGGGTATTTTTGAATTTGACAGGTTAGTTTCTCGGTTAATGGAAATGCAATCAAAGAAATATCTTGCTTTGCCGCATGGAGGCTATCAAAAGGACCATAATTAAGAGTGATCGTTTTGCTTTTGTTACATCTCGGGCCTTCCGTGCTTGCCCTTAAACTTATTTTGCGTTACGAACCGCGTGGTTATAGCATGATATGATTATATTAGATTTAAGGCCAATAGACGAGTTAGAGATTCCAAAAGTTAATTATAGATAGTATTAAGTGGTATTGAGAAGAAGGATAAAATTTAATGTCTAGAAATAAAATTGCACTTATAGGAGCTGGTAACATAGGTGGCACTTTAGCTCATTTGGCTGGTTTGAAAGAGCTTGGTGATGTTGTAATGTTTGATATTATCAAAGGTACTCCTCAGGGTAAATCTTTGGATTTAGCGGAGAGCTCGCCAGTAGAGGGTTTTGATGCAAAAATAGTTGGGGCTAATCGCTATTCATCGATTAAAGGGTCTGACGTCGTTATCGTCACAGCGGGTATACCACGTAAACCGGGTATGAGCCGAGATGATCTTATTGGTATTAATACAAATGTCATGCTGTCGGTCGGCCAAGGTATCAAAGAAAATTGCCCGAATGCTTTTGTTATTTGTATTACCAACCCTCTTGACGTAATGGTTGGTGTGTTACGCGATGCTTGTGGTTTGCCGACAAACAAAGTTGTGGGCATGGCAGGGGTGCTGGATTCTGCGCGTTTTCGTTATTTTCTCGCCGAAGAAATGAAAATTTCAGTTGAAGATGTTACGGCGTTTGTATTGGGTGGACATGGTGATAGCATGGTTCCTTCGGTTCGTTATTCCACGGTTGCCGGGATCCCATTAACTGACTTAGTTAAAATGAAATGGATTTCGCAGAAGAAACTTGATGAGATTGTTCAACGTACTCGTGACGGGGGAGCGGAGATTGTAGGTTTATTAAAAACTGGTTCTGCTTATTATGCACCAGCAAGTGCGGCGATTCAAATGGCCGATTCCTATTTGAAAGATAAGAAACGTATACTTCCTTGTGCAGCCTATTTGAACGGACCGTATGGTGTTAAAGGAATTTATGTTGGCGTGCCAGTTGTGATCGGTGCCAAAGGTGTAGAGAAAGTTGTTGAGGTTAAACTTGATGCTGACGAAAAGAAGGCATTTAATGCTTCGGTTCGGGCGGTCAAAAAATTAGTTGCGGCAAGCCAAGCTTTGATAAAGAAGGCAGCTGTAGAAAGAAAAAAAAATACAAGTAAGAACGCTAATAAAAAGAAGTGACTTTCAGCCATAAAGATTTGAAATTAAATAAAGTTACGAGGGATTATTGTTAGATGAATATTCATGAGTATCAAGCAAAGCAGGTTTTGTCTAATTGTGGTGTAAGCGTAGTAAAAGGGGCTGTTGCTTATACAGCAGCTGAAGCAGAGTCCGTCGCAAAGGAGCTGGGCGGCCCAATTTGGGTGGTTAAATCACAAATTCATGCGGGGGGTCGTGGAAAAGGCAGATTTAAAGAAGAATCGGCTGGAAGCGCAGGTGGTGTGAGAGTTGTTAAATCAGTCTCTGATGTTAAGCAGGCAGCTATTCAAATGCTTGGTGCTACATTGGTTACACATCAAACTGGTCCAGAAGGTAAAGAGGTTAAACGGGTTTATATTGAAGACGGATGCAATATTGATCGCGAGCTTTATCTCAGTTTATTGATTGATAGGTCAACATCACGGGTGACGATAATAGCCTGTCAAGAGGGGGGAATGGATATTGAAGAGGTAGCTGCGAAGAACCCAGAAAAAATCAAAACGATTGCCATTGACCCGGCCACAGGAATGAAAGCTTTTCATGCCCGTGACATTGCTTTCACCCTAGGTCTATCTGGTGATCAAGTTAAATCAGCTGTACAATTTCTAATGTCTATGTATCGAGCATTTGTGGAGATGGATGCTAGTCAAATTGAGATAAATCCAATGGTTGTTACAAAGGAGGGCGAAGTAGTTGCTCTCGATGCAAAAATGAACTTCGATGATAATGCCCTTTATCGACACAAAGATGTTCAAGATATGCGTGATGCAGACGAACAGGATGTTGCAGAATTGGAGGCTGAACGACACGATTTAAACTATATTAAATTAGATGGTAGCATTGGTTGTATGGTTAATGGCGCAGGACTGGCTATGGCTACTATGGATATAATAAAACTTCATGGAGGTGATCCTGCAAATTTTCTTGATGTAGGTGGTGGTGCTACCAAGGAGCGGGTGACCACAGCCTTTAAGATTATCTTATCAGACACCAATGTTGAAGGTATTCTAGTAAATATTTTTGGCGGGATTATGCGATGTGATGTGATAGCCGAGGGGGTTGTTGCTGCTGCAAAAGATGTCTCGCTTAATGTTCCATTGGTAGTTCGGCTTGAGGGTACAAATGTTGAGCGGGGGAAAGAGATTTTAAAAAAATCTGGGTTATCTATTATATCAGCAGATGATTTTGGTGATGCTGCAGAAAAAATAGTTAAGGCCACCAAGGAGGCGTCATAAAATGGCCGTTTTAGTAAACAAGGATACTAGGGTGATTTGTCAGGGTTTTACTGGCTCCCAAGGTACTTTTCATTCTGAACAAGCTATAGCTTATGGGACAAATATGGTTGGTGGTGTCACTCCTGGAAAAGGTGGTTCAGTCCACCTTGACCTTCCTGTTTTTGATACTGTTGCTGATGCAGTTCAAGAAACGGGTGCCGATGCGAGCGTAATTTATGTACCCCCTCCTTTTGCCGCTGAAGCTATTCTTGAGGCAATCAATTGTGAGATTCCTTTGGTAACCTGTATTACCGAAGGTGTTCCAGTTCTAGACATGGTTGAGGTTAAACGGGCTTTAGAAGGTTCATCCACTAGGTTGGTTGGGCCAAATTGTCCAGGTATTATCACTCCTGGGGAATGTAAGATTGGTATCATGCCTGGGCACATTCACAAAAAGGGGAAAATTGGTGTGGTCTCGAGATCGGGCACGTTGACATACGAAGCGGTAGGCCAAACGACAAATGTTGGTTTGGGTCAGACGACATGCATCGGTATTGGAGGCGACCCTGTCAATGGTACCAATTTTATTGATTGTTTAGAAATGTTTCTCGAGGATAAAGAAACTGAAGGAATAATCATGATAGGAGAGATTGGTGGTTCTGCAGAAGAAGAGGCAGCAGATTTTATTAAATCTTCAAGAATAAAAAAACCAACCGTTAGTTTTATAGCTGGGGTCACAGCGCCTCCAGGTCGCCGTATGGGACATGCTGGTGCTATTATAGCCGGTGGAAAAGGTGGTGCTATGGATAAGATTGAAGCACTTCGAAGCGCTGGTATAAATGTTGCTGACTCGCCAGCCGCCTTAGGCGCTACAATGTTAGAATCGATGAAAGGCTAGTTTTGGCCTGTTATGAATTTTTTTTAGAGGTTATTGAATAGTGAATTCCGTGGATACAATTTTCACCGGAACAAATGGGGCCTTCATAGCCGAATTGTATGCTAGGTATTTGCAAAATCCGAACTCAGTGGATCCTGATTGGGCTAATATTTTTGCTGAGTTAGGTGATGATTCGGATGCAATCAAAAGTCACATTAAAGGGGCTAGTTGGGCACGTTCCAATACGTCTATAGTTGGTGTCGGCCAGCCAGAAAAAATTGATGGGCCTTCTAATTCTGAGGCTCTAAATATTTCCTCTCATCAGATTAATGAAATTGCAAAACGATCAATTCGGGCAAGGATACTCATTCGTTCCTATAGGGTAAGAGGTCACCTTCATGCCCAGTTTGATCCTTTAGGTCTGGTTGGGGCAGGTTACCACAAGGAACTTGATTATAAATCTTATGACTTTACCGAAGATGATCTTGATACGAAGATTTATCTCGATACCATCACTGCCATGAGTGGCAAAGACCAAGCGACTTTGCGTCAGGTTCTGGACATTATGCATCAAGCTTATTGCGGCTCAATTGGCGTTGAGTATATGCACATTCAGGAAATGGAAGAGCGTGCTTGGATACAACAAAATATTGAGGGTGTGGATTATAAGTCTAATTATTCATCTGCTCTAAGGAGGGCAATATATAAAGATTTGGTTGAGGCCGAAGGGTTTGAAACTTATCTACAGATGAAACACACCGGGACCAAACGTTTTGGTTTGGATGGGGGAGAGAGCCTTATACCGTTGATGGAACGTATGCTTCGGTCAGCAGCATCTGTAGGTGTTGAGGAGGTTGTAATTGGTATGCCTCACCGAGGCAGATTAAACGTTTTAGCACGTACTATGGGCAAACCTTATGTAGCTATTTTCAGCGAATTCCAGGGAAATTCTGCTCACCCCGAAGACGTGCAGGGTTCGGGTGATGTAAAATATCATTTAGGGGCTTCTGCCGATAGGGATTTTATAGAAGGGTCAATGCATCTTTCATTAACGGCAAATCCCTCGCATCTAGAATGTGTCAATCCGGTGGTGCTTGGTAAGGTACGAGCGAAACAAGCTCAGCGCGGAGATGAAACCAGGGAAAAGGTTATGGGAGTTCTAATGCATGGCGACGCAGCTTTTGCAGGACAGGGTATTGTTCCAGAGAGCCTCGATTTATCTCAAATTAGGGGTTATCGTACCGGAGGTACAATCCATGTCGTTGTTAACAATCAAATTGGTTTTACCACGAACCCTTCTAGCTCTCGCTCTACACCATATCCAACGGATATTGCAAAGGGAATGCAGGCACCTATTTTTCACGTTAACGGGGATGATCCTGAAGCTGTGGTAAGGGTAGCAGATTTGGCAGCTCAGTTTCGCCAAAAATTTAAGCGAGACGTTGTTATTGACCTTTTTTGTTATCGCCGACATGGTCATAACGAAGGCGACGAACCTATGTTCACCCAACCAAAAATGTATACTGCGATTGCTAAACAAGCAACGACGAGAGAAATCTATCGTAAAAAATTGTTAAGTGAAGGTTTGATAACGTCTGAAGAGATAGAAAAAATTGAGACTTCTTTTCGCTCTCACCTTGATGGTGAATTTGAAGCTGCACCAAATTATAAATCGAACAAAGCCGATTGGCTTGAGGGTAAATGGGAAGGTCTCTCTGCTCTAGAAGGCCAGGAAGAAAAACGCGATGATGATACATCTGCAGATTTAAGTGTGTTGAGAGAAATAGGCAATTCTTTGGCGCGTGTTCCCGAGAATATCAATGTAAATAGCAAGCTTATTAGGCAGCTTAAAGCAAAATCTAAAATGATGGATACAGGCTTGGGTCTTGACTGGGCTATGGCTGAAGCGTTGGCTTATGGATCACTACTTCTAGAAGGACATCCGGTGAGGTTATCCGGCCAAGACTCTGGTCGAGGAACGTTTTCCCATCGACACGCCGTGATTGTTGATCAAACGAATGAAGAGCGTTATTTTCCCCTTAGTCAAATCAAGCCCGGTAAACAGGCACCATTTGAAGTTATGGATAGCCCATTGTCAGAGTTTGCCGTTTTAGGTTATGAATATGGTTATTCTTTGGCAGAGCCTGAGACTTTAACTATATGGGAAGCTCAATTTGGTGATTTTGCTAATACGGCCCAAGTTATATTTGATCAGTTTATTGCTTCGGGCGAATCTAAATGGTTGCGAATGTCGGGTCTTGTTATGCTTTTACCGCATGGCATGGAGGGACAGGGTCCGGAACACTCTTCGGCTAGATTAGAACGTTTCTTGCAGCTTTGTGCTGAAGAAAATCTGCAGGTGGTAAATATCACATCACCAGCTAATTTCTTTCATGTCTTGCGGCGTCAGGTAAAAAGAAATTTTCGAAAACCATTAGTTGTTATGTCACCAAAATCTCTACTGCGTCATAAACTCAATATATCGGAGTTGGATGAGATGGGTCCCGGTACGGGGTTTCGTCCAGTAATTTCTGAGGTCGATAAACTTCAAGTTGATGGTAAGATTAAGCGCATCATCCTATGTTCAGGTAAGGTCTACTTCGATTTACTTGAGGCGCGTCGTGAACAAGAAATCAAGAATTTGGTAATAATTCGCTTAGAGCAGCTGTATCCGTGGCCCCATGTCAGCATCAGTGAGCAAATCGCCCGATATCCCAATGCCGATGTTGTTTGGTGCCAGGAAGAGGCTTCAAACCAGGGTGCGTGGCATTTTGTTAGTGATCGTTTAAATTATATTATAAGCGAGTTAGACAAAAAAGTTAAACGGCAGCGGAATATTATTTATACTGGACGCCAAGCATCTGCTTCCCCTGCCACGGGTGCACTAAAAGTGCATATCAAGGAACAGGCTTTTCTGATTGATCAAGCTTTAAATGGAAAAGAACGTGATATTGTGCAACCATACATGTCAAAAAGCTAGTTACTAAAAGATACTTTTAATTGTTTATAATGAGGAAGCCATGGCTGCTGAAATAATAGTACCAACATTAGGAGAATCGCTTACAGAGGGTACCGTTGCAAATTGGTTAAAATCCGTAGGTGACACCGTTGCGCTTGATGAGCCCATTCTTGAACTTGAAACTGATAAAGTTAC
>CAZXGI010000008.1:0-4968 GCA_964639965.1 uncultured Rhodospirillaceae bacterium | reverse complement strand
CTTGAAACTGATAAAGTTACAATTGAGGTGAATGCCCCAATAGCAGGCACCTTGATTGAAATACTCGCTAACGTTGGGGATGAGGTGGCTGTTGGTGCAATACTTGGAAGGCTCGGTAGTTCGGGCGAAAGTAAAACATCTGCGGCGAATACATCTGTTGCTGGGCCTGAAGAAATATCCTCGAGCGATAATATTCAAATGTCACCTGCTGTTAGGAAAATTATAGAAGATCAGGGTTATGATGTGACTAAAATTCCTGCTACCGGGAAAGACGGGCGAATAACAAAAGGTGATGTATTGGCGTTTCAAAAAACGGATAGCGAAAAAGACGTTGTCAGACCAGTCGTGGAGAAAGAATATCTGGCACCCGCTTCTAACACGAAGGATCTTGAACGGACACAAATCCCATCTATACCAGCGGGCCCGCGTGAGGAGCGGATTAAAATGACACGCCTTCGGAAGGTAATCGCCGGGCGTTTAAAGGAAGCACAAAACACGGCAGCCATGTTGACGACCTTTAATGAAGTTGACATGTCAGCTGTTATTGGGGCGCGAGCTGAATTTCAAGATAAATTTGAGAAAATTCATGGAGTTCGACTGGGCTTTATGAGCTATTTTGTTAAGGCCGCGATTGTTGCTTTAAAGGAATTCCCCGCAGTAAATGCTGAAATTCAAGGTGATGAGATTGTTTATAAGAATTATTATAATATAGGCGTTGCTGTTGGAACCCCGACAGGTTTGGTTGTGCCCGTTCTAAAGGATGCTGATCAAATGAGTTTTGCTGATATTGAAAAAAATATTAAGGATTTTGGCCGGCGAGCACGTGACGGTGAAATATCGCTTAATGAAATGACAGACGGTAGTTTCACTATTACCAATGGTGGTATTTATGGATCTATGCTGTCAACTCCAATTATTAATACACCACAATCAGGTATTCTTGGAATGCACAATATTGTAAAACGTCCATGGGTTGTTGGTGAGGAAATTGAAGTTCGACCAATCATGTATCTTGCTCATAGTTATGATCATAGGATCATTGATGGCCGCGAGGCTGTATCTATGTTGGTGCGAATCAAGGAATGTATTGAAAATCCGCAACGTATTATGCTTGATATGTAGCTTAAAGAATTAAATGAACAAGTATGGGATTAAATAATGGCTGATACAATTTATGATGTCACGTACATTGGGGCTGGACCTGGCGGCTATGTTTCAGCTATTCGTGCTGCTCAATTAGGTTTAAAAGTTGCGATTGTCGAGAAACGTTCGACCCTTGGTGGCACTTGCCTAAACGTTGGATGTATACCTTCGAAAGCATTACTTCATTCTTCGCACCTATTTGAAGAAGCGAATGAAGGCATGGCCGCTCATGGTGTGATAGCAAGTAACGTAAAGCTCAATCTCAAATCTATGATGGGGCACAAAGATAATGTCGTGAATGATACTATCAAGGGTGTTGATTACCTAATGAAGAAAAATAAAATTGAGAGGTTGGTGGGTATAGGCTCTATTATTGCTCCTGGCTCTATAAAAGTGACTGATAACAATGGTAAATCTGACACCATAAAAACAAAAAATATTGTGATTGCAACTGGCTCCGACGTTGCGCCGCTGTCAGGTGTAGAAATAGATGAGAAATTGATCGTGAGCTCAACCGGAGCCTTAACCTTGAAAAAAGTGCCGAAGAAAATGATTGTTATTGGTGCCGGTGTTATTGGGTTGGAACTTGGTTCAGTGTGGCGCCGTTTAGGCGCAGATGTAGAAGTTATTGAGTTTCTGGATTCTTGTTTATTTGGATCAGATGCCGAGGTCTCAAGAATTACTCAACGTTCCCTAGAAAAACAGGGCTTAAAATTCAGAATGAAAAGCAAAGTTATAGGCGCGTCGACAAGCAAATCAGTTGTGACACTTAAAGTAGAACCAAGAGATGGTGGTGATGTAGAAGAAATAAAAGCTGATTGTGTTCTGGTGGCGATCGGTCGAAGCCCTTATACAGATAATTTAGGTCTTGAACAGATCGGTGTTGAAATGGATGGAGGTTTCATTAAAACGACGAATGGATTTAAAACTAACGTTAACGGTATATATGCGATTGGTGACGTAATTGGTGGAATGATGCTAGCGCATAAAGCCGAGGATGAGGGAGTTGTTCTAGCTGAAATGTTAGCGGGTCAGTCTGGGCATATTAATTACGATGCTATTCCAGGTATTGTTTACACATGGCCAGAGGTCGCCACTGTTGGGAAAACTGAAGAACAGCTCAAAGAATCAGGCGTAGCTTATAATACGGGAAAATTTAATTTTACCGCCAATGCTCGGGCTAGAGCAATGAATTATACCGATGGGTTTGTTAAAATACTTGCAGATGCAGAAACTGATGAGGTTTTAGGTGTTCATATTATAGGAGCATCCGCCGGCGAATTGATTCAAGAGTGCATTGTTGCTATGGAATTTGGTGGTTCTGCTGAAGACATAGCGCGAACCTGTCATGGTCATCCGGGACTTAGTGAAGTGGTTAAAGAGGCTGCCCTAGACGTCGATAATCGGGCTCTTCATAGCTAAAATTGTTACCATGATTAAGATTCTTCCAGAGAGTAAAGGGGCGTTGATTTGCATCAAGGTTTCTGGGAAGTTGACCGACGCTGAATATAAGAATTTTATTCCGCAAGTTGAATCAGTTATAAAAGAGTTTGGTACAATTAAGCTTTATGTAGATATACTGGATTTGGATGGCTGGGAGTGGCGTGTTGCCTGGGATGATTTTGCATTTGGTATTAAATATTGGGATAATTTTTCCAAGCTGGCTTTAGTTGGTGAGAGGCGCTGGGAAAAATTTTTAGTTCTTGTTGTTGACAAGATTCATAAAGCTGACGTCAGAATTGTTGATCGTGAAAATTCGTCAACGGCCTTAACTTGGATACAAGAGTAAAATGTTAGAGCTTTATCAGTTTGGTAATTCTGTTTGTGCACAGAAAGTTCGGATAACTATGTGCGAAAAAAGCCTTGAATGGGAAACACATGAAGTTAACCTTTTTGCCAGCGAACAATATTCACCCGAATACCTCAGAATAAATCCTAAAGGCGTCGTTCCAACATTGATTGATGATGGTAAGTCTATCATTGAATCAACACTTATCTGTGAGTACATCGATGAGACTTACCCTGACCCTCGTTTGTCGCCAAGCGATCCTTATGCTCGATCTCGTATGAGATTGTGGAGCAAAGTTGTTGATGAAGGCTTATTTGAAGGTGTTGTAGAATTAAGTTTCTCAGCAATGTTCAGACAACGTATGCAGAATATGACCGATGAGCAAAGGGCAGTACGGTTTGCGAATGTTGGTGACCTTCGACGCCGGGATCGTTTTATGTCGACCTATCATGACGGGGTTGATTCACCCTATGTTTTTCATGGTATTGCAGCTTATGAAAAGGCATTTAAGACTATGGAAAATGATTTAGGTGATGGCCGTTCTTGGTTGATGGGAGATCAATTTACGCTTGCGGATATTAATCTAATACCTCTCATTGCGCGGCTTTTTTATTTAGATCTTTTAGGCATATGGATTGCTAAAAGACCAGGTGTAGAGGGCTGGTGGGAGAGAGCTAAAAATCGGCCGAGTTTTATTCAGGGCGTTAGTAATTATTTTAAACCTGGGGAAGTATCAGAAATGGGGGAGTTTGGTCGCAAAATAAAAGAACAAGTTGAGAAACGTTATAAAGATTATTTGGAACAGTTTAGATAATTTATTCGATTATCTTTCCAGAATATAATAATGATTACGTTCTAATATTTGAACAAGTTGTGCGTCTTCAATCAGGTTTATTGCTAACTAATTTTATAATAAAATTAATGGTAATTCGATTTTAAATACTATTTTACGCAATATCACTTGTTTAGTTCGAGTTGGTGTTATTTAATTTACTACCTTAAATTTATAAAATGGATAGAATTATGTTTTTTAAATGCGCCAACCATGCTCCTTCCGATCATGCTCACGGCCAAACGGTGGCTCGCCATAATAGGCATTTTACCGTTGATATTCACTGCCATATACAAGTTCCTAAAGCTGATGAAATGCTAAAAATATTGGCACCAGATGATACTGGTCGTAAAATGGTCGATACAAATCCGATAACGGCGAAGATAAATTCAGCACAGCAAGAAACTATCTGGCCAAAACTAACGGAGCCGGAAACCCGATTAAGGGATATGGATTCTCAAGGTATTGATGTACAGGCGATTTCGACGTCACCTTTTCACTACAATTATAGCTATGATGCTGGTTTTGGACGCGATACCTCACGGGTTGTAAATGATCGTATTGCCGAAGTCGTAGCAACTCATCCTGATCGATTTGTAGGTCTGGGAACCGCGCCGTTACAGGATCCCGAATTGGCTCTGGCAGAGTTAAACCGGTGCATTGATGAACTTGGATTTAAAGGTGTTGAGATTTCGACAAACGTAAATGGTAAAGATCTGACCCGTGCTGGCCTTGAAAGTTTTTTTGCTCGTTGCGAGGAAAAAAATGTAATGATATTTATTCATCCTATTGGCACGAGTTATGTCGAGCGTATGGATGACCATTATTTTCGTAACACCATTGGTCACCCCTTGGAATCGGCGCTTGCTGTTGGTCATTTGGTTTTTGATGGTTACCTTGAGAAATATCCTGGTCTTAAGATCTGTATTGCTCATGGTGGGGGTTATGTACCTTCATATGCTGGGCGTTTTGATCATCCATTCCATCTACGTGATGATTGCCGGGTGAAAATAAGTAGGCCGCCATCCGAATACATTAAGAAGCTTTATTTCGATAGTGTTGTATTTACGGAACACCAATTACGTTATTTGATTGAAACATGGGGCTCTGATCATGTTGTTATGGGAACCGATTATCCTTATGATATGGCAGAGACCGATCCTGTCGGACACGTCAACTCAGTTCAGGGTCTAAGTGAAGATGA